>NZ_JAAHGU010000119.1:0-22262 GCF_010692685.1 Okeania sp. SIO2F5
CCTAATAAACGTTCTGATTCTTGTGGATGCCATACGAATGTAGTCAAGCATACTGGTCATAATTAGCCATAAAAAATTACATTTTATATGACTCTATCACAATTTATTTATTTTTCCCAGATGTCTAATCTATGTCATATTAAATCCGGTTAAACAGTTATAGATTGGTTAAGTCTTTAGGAGTCAGGAGTCAGTCCTCAGCAGTCAGGAGGAGAGAGAATCACAAAGATGAGCGTAGTTATGACGATTCGAGATTTTTTTTATGTCCAATTAAACGGATTTGATATCAAACACTAATATTATGTCCGTTTAATAGCACGGCACGATAGAACTCCCTTATGGGTTCCGCGAACGTTAAAGTTTTTAGGTGGTAGGTGGTAGGTGTAAATTACTGCACTCACTGTCGTACGGCGCAAGCGGTCGATATTCGAGCTTTCCGTAGGGTGGGATGGCGTTAGCGTTAGCGTTTGCGCAGCATGACCATAGGAAAGCAGCTCTGTAAGAGGTAGCGGCTCTCTCAAGAGCGCGTCTCCTCGGCATATCCAATCGACTTAGAAAGCGGTCAGATCCCGCGGGGCACGCCAGACGCAAGGGAATGCGCACCAAGCAGGTAGAAAAATGCTCATCTCCCCATCTCTCCATTTCCCCATTTAATTCAATTGCTCAATTTGATATTGGGCATCTCTATAACCTCCTGTTCGACCTTGCTCTAAATAAAGTTTGGCTGCTTTTTCAAAATCACTAATTGCTCCTTTTCTATCCCCAAGATTAACTCTAACCAATCCTCTACTATAGTAAGCATCAGCATATTCAGGGTTAAGTCGAATTGCTTGAACATAGTCAGCGATCGCTTGCTCATAATTTTCTTGTTCAGAATAAACACTAGCACGATTTGCATAAGCTTCTGCATTATTCGGACTAATAGCTATTGCTTGAGTATAATCTTCTATTGCCTTTTCCAGTTGATTTGCCGAAGCGTAAGCTAATCCTCTATTTGTATAAGCTGACGGACTTTTGGGAGCAATTTCAATTGTTTTTGTACAATCAGATATAGATTTTTCATACTCTTTAATATTGAGGTAAGCAATACATCGATTATTATAAGCAACTTCATTTTCAGGGTTAATTGTAATTGCTTTAGTGCAATCAGATATAGCTTTTTCATAAGTTGCTAAATTCAAATATGTGCTGCAACGATTAGCATAAGCTTCTTCATTTTCAGGGTCTATTTCAATAACTTTATTATAATCATCTAAAGATCCTTGATAATCTCCCATAAAAAAGCGCGCTCTGCCTCTACTATAATAACCATCTATCTTTTGGGGTTCAAGTCTAACCATCTCAGTATAATCTGTGATTGCTCCTTGTAAATCATTATTAGCAGCACGAGCTAATCCTCGACCATGGTAAGCATCTATATTATTGGGTTGCAGTCGAATAGCTTGAGTGTGGTCTTGAATAGCAGCGGGATAGTTTTGAGAGCTGTAGTGAACTAATCCTCTTTTATAAAAAGCTTCCGCATCTTGAGGTTTGAGGCGCAATACTTGAGTGAAATCATTAATTGCTCCGGCATAATCTTGGGTATCATAACGAGCTGTCCCTCTGTTAAAATGGGCATTAACATGGCTAGGGTTCAAATTAATTACCTTGCTATAGTTAGCAATAGCTTTTTGGTAATTTTCTAAGTTATAGTAAGCGTTGCCACGTTTATAGTAATATTCTTCTTCATTGGGATTTAGTTGAATTGCTTTGTCATAAGCGGCAATTGCTGCTTGTTGATTACCATTGTTCGCATTTTCTATCCCTTTCTCAAATATCCTCTCTGCTTTGACCGGGTTTGGGCGATTCAAGAAATACACTAACCCAATCAGCACTGCAATGACCCCCACGCTGGCAAAACCAAACAAAACAAACCATAAAGGATGAGATTTCACTCTCCGTGAGCTTGTTTTAGTTTGATAATTTCGATTGTTTTTAGTTTTGGGTAGTTGTTTTGTCAATTTTTGAGGGCGACTGCTAATTTTCTGTAGCGCTTTCACAACTTCTTCTACAGACTGGTAACGTTTTGTGTAATGGTAATGTACCATTCGATCGACAATATTAGCTAGATTTGAGGAACATTGGGTTCGATTTCGCCAGAGAATACCACTAGGATTTGATGGACGAAGGTCTTGTAGTTTAGGGAGTTCGCTACCGGGAATACCTGTCAGAGCTTGAATACCAATCATGCCCACTGCATACAAATCGCTATTAAATTGAGGAATTCCTTGAAATTGTTCGATGGGCATATAGGAAGGAGTACCTGTCGCTATTGTTCGTTGTACCTCTCCATTTTCTGCTGCAATTTTATGACTAACTTCTTTGACAGAACCAAAATCAATTAAAACTAATTTTTTATTTGTTTGATGTCTAATTAAATTAGATGGGTTAACATCCCGATGAATTACGCCATTTTCATGTACAAATACCAAAATTTCTAAAATTTCTAACAACAGTTTGATTACTTGTTTTTCTTGCCAAGGTTTACCGGGTATAATTTCTTTATTTAATGGTTTTCCAGGGATAAATTCTTCAACTAAATAAAATTGGTTATTTTCTTCAAAATAAGCTAGTAGTAAAGGAATCTGCTCGTGCCTACCTAATTTTTCTAATATTTCTGCTTCTTGTTTAAATAAACGGTGAGCAGTTCTAACTATTGTATAACTATTGCCAGGAGCGCGTAGTTGTTTGACCACACATTGAGGATGCCCAGGGCGACGAGTATCCGCTGCCAGATAGGTTTGTCCAAATGCACCAGCACTCAGGATTTGAACGACGCGGTAACGTCCATCTAGAAGTTGACCAATCATGTTCGTGTTACTCATAAGGTGGTAGGTGGTAGGTTTTAGGTGTTATACCATTTTGAAAAAAGAATGTTACAAATAATAAGGGCAATCAAAAGACAAATGCAAGAGATGTCCCTTTGACTAAAAAGATAACTTACGACTTAATAAATGGTATTAAAGCTATTCGTTATGATTCCTGACTTCCCCTCCTGGGAGGGGCTAGGGGTGGTTTAACTCCTCAGAAATAACCTAGCTATTTGTAGCAAAGATTTATAAAATTGGTATAATACAAATTTTAAAAAATAATTTTATGAATAATCAGGGGAATTAAAAAGATTTTGCATTAGATATCTCTTTGAAACTCTGTCCTTAAAGACGAGGTTTGATGTAAGGGATATTCACCTTAATAAGTAATATTTAAGATATAGGAATAGACAGGTAGGTTAGGACTTATGCGGATGATGATCCGAATCAGGGGAAATGTTTGTCCCACTGTTCCCTGTTCCCTGCTATATTTATTCTGATTTGAGAATCATAACTACTAGAAAAAGTATAACTATTTCTATCAAACATTGATCGAACTAGCATTAGGTGGTAGGTAAATTTTAATATTTTGTCAGTAGACTGAATCAAGGAAAACAAATATTACAGGTTTTGAAGTAGCAAAATTTGGTTGTTGAAGCAGTTGATTATTGGAGTAGTTTTTCGAGCATATTTTGTGAGTTTTGATAATTTTTTGTTCTGCCTTGCTCTAAAAAGAGATTGGCACTTTGGCGAAGGTCTGCTATTGCTGCTTGTATCTCTTGTAGCTCAGAAAGAATAATACCTCGATTATAATAAGCTATGGCATTACTCGGATTTATTTTTATTGCCTGGTCAAAGTCTTCAATAGCTTGATGATAGTTTCCTATATCTAAGAAAATTATACCTCGATCGCTGTAGGCAAAAGAATTGTCAGGATTTATTTTGATTGTTGTGTTCAAGTCTTCTATAGCACCAGACAAATCACCACTAGCAGACCGCACTCTACCTCTGTTTTTGTATGCTTCAGCATTTTTAGGATTCATCTCAATAGTTATGCTACAGTTTTCTGCTGCTTTTTGATATTTTCCTAAATTCAAGTACGCAATACATTGATTATGGTATGCTAGAGAATCTTGAGAGTTTATTTCTATTGCTTGGTGACAATCTTTAATTGCTGCTCGATAATTTGCTAGCTTTAGATAAGCACTACATCTTTTTGTATAGGTATCGGAATAATCTGGTTTTAATTCTAGTACCCGGTCGTAGTCTGTTATTGCACTTTGATAATCTGCGATTTCAAACTGAGCTATACCTCGACTTTCGTAAGCTTGTGCATTGCTGGGGTTAAGTTTTATGGTTTGAGTGTAGTCACTTATTGCACCTGCTTGGTCTCCGATCGCTGCTCTAGCTATTCCTCGATGAAGATAAGCATCGCTATGTTGAGGATTAAGTTTAATTGATTGACTATAATCTTGAATCGCATTTTTGTAATCCCCAATTTTGTCATAAATTCGTCCTCGTTTTTGATAAGCTTGAGTATACTTGGGATAAATTCTTAATGTTTGTGTTAAATCGGTAATCGCTTTTTCATTGTCGCCTAATTCATAATAAGTTAAGGCACGTTGATAATAAGTGTGATAATTTTCTTTGATTGTAATAGCTGCTGTATAGTCTTTAATTGCTTTTTCATAAGCTCTTTGGGAATAATAAGAGTTGCCTCTTTGATAATAGATGGCTGCATTTTGTGGGTTTAATTGCAGTGCTTGAGTATAGTTAGCGATCGCTGCTTGTTGCTCTCCTTGTTTAGCTAATTCTCGACTTTGTTTATAGAGTGCTTGTGCTTTGAATATAAACTGCCAATGCCAGAAATAGGCGATCGCTACTCCTGCTATGGTTATCACTATTAAACCTGCAATAAGTCTAATTTTTGTGTTGTTTCTGAGTTGAGGTGGTGGTGTGGGAGTATCTATTTCTTGAGGCACTGTAATTATTGTTTCTAGTTTTGAGAGAATGTTTTTCTTGGTAAATATTACTATGTTTTTTAATTCTGTAAGCGCTTCTGAAGCTGAGTCATAATGTTGTTTACCTTGAGTGTTTACCATTTTGTCAATGATATTTGATAGACTTAGAGAGCATACTTGTAGATTTTGCCAAGGTATTTCTAGTCCTAGAGTCTTGTTAGTCTGCTTTTGCTTGAGTAAATCTTGAGTAGATAATCCTGTTAGTGCTTGAATAGCAATTATTCCTAGAGCATAAATATCGCTATTTTTATCTAGCTCTTTTTGACTTTCTTCTAATGGTATATAAAGTAAACTATCAGAGTTATTTTTGCTACCATTTTTTGAGATTAATAATTCCTCGTTTTCTTCTAAAATCCTTGTGATTTTTCTTTCTAACCAAAAGTTTATTAAGACTAATTTTCCATCTAATTCTCGCCTGATTAAATTTGCTGGTGTTATTTTTCCATGAGTTTCCCCATGACCATGAATAAAGGCTAAAATTTCTAGTACATCCTTTAATATTTTGATTACTTCTACTTCCGGTAAAAACTTAACTATAGCTAATTCTTGATTTAGAGATAAACCTACTATATAGTCTTCAACTAAGTAGATATTATTGTTTTCTTCAGAATAAGCTAATAAGTTAAGTAAACCATTGTGTTGACTCAAACGATAAATCTTTTCTGCTTTTTCTTGAAATAATGATAATATAACTTCTCGATTTTCTTTCTTAAAATTGCTTAGTCTAATTTCTCTGACTAGGCATTGAGGAGATTTTGGACGGTGGGTATCTGTAGCCAGATATGTTTGTCCTAAGATACTTGAATTTATAGGTTTGATCAAACGATAGCGTTGATCTACAATTTGGTCAATTATCATCTATTTTTACCCTATTACAAATGTGTGTTATGGCAGAAGGAAGAAGAAAGAAGATGTTTAGTTATCTAGGACAGAAGAAAGAAGGAAAAAGGCGTTTAAGTAGGTAGGCGATTAGTTATCTATGACAGAAGGAGAAATCTGGTCTTGTCTGAGTTTTAAGCTTTTTATATGTCCTAACCTTTCCTTCGACTGCTATATATAAAATTTGAAAAAGATAATTACATTAAAGAATTAGTAGTCAGGAGTCAGGTTCTAGGAGGCAAGTTTTAGGTTTTAGGTTTCAGGTTCTAGGTTTCAGGTTTTAGGAGGAATTTTATCAACTACTCCTGCTACAATCACGATCAAAGTTAAGCCTTTTTTCCTATTTTTTCATAGGCTATTTTCTGGCAACATATAGCAATTAGTAGCAATTAGGTTTCAGCTATTAGATTTTTAATTTTTCTCTGCCTGTCTATTCAAGGTTTGTTTGAGTAAGTAAGTAAAGTCAACATGAAAAGCTTTATATAGTTTGACTGTAAAAAGATTTAGTTTGGTAATGCTACTCTCTTAGTAACATCATATCAATTCATTATTTCTGATTATTTATCATAGCTGACGATACTATAGTCATCAAAAATGATCGGATTGTATTGTCAGAATTAAATAATTATATAAACTTCAAAAAAATTTATTTCATCTCAATCAATTGCTCATTTTTTTGAGGCGCTGGCGACGGCATAAATGAATCAATTTTAACCCGACAAAATAACTCAATGTCCCACAAATTAGACCCATTACTAAACAACCTAAAAATAGGGCTGCTACAAACTTACTCCCATATTTCATTAACTCTTGAAATGAAATAATACTTTCAGCCATAAACTCCTCTTGAGAGTTGAGTAATAATTGACCAACTTGAAAGTTAATTGCATAAATTGGCACATAAGTCAAGGGATTACTCACCCAAGTACCAGCAGCCGCAGCAACTTTATGACCTCGGAACAAAGTTGCTAGTACTATACCCACTATGGTTTGAAGACCAAAAATTGGAAATAATCCGGCAAAGACCCCCATTGCTAAACCTCTAGCAATATATTCTGGAGTTCCCCGCATCCGAATGAAGCGCCAGTATAAATATCGCCCGTATCTATTCCACTTTGTTTGTGTATGTCTACGAGATGGATATTTTGTTGTGACTTGCTTAGGTAGTAGTTGCTGGGGAATTTGTGAAATATTTGAGATATTTTTGAACATAAAATATATAAGTAAATTGATTTTTGATGACTATGATTTTTATGGAGTTTATCTTCTTCTTTCTTCAATATTATAGTTAGTCTAAATGATTGGGAAAAATCCTCAAATAGATAATAAAGTCTGAAACTATTATCTCTATTTCTGACGATCTTTTTACAGGATATTGATTTTCTGCATAACTATGCCAAAAACTGGTAATTGATTATCAAATCTGCTCGGGTTCGGTATAAAAAAATGTTCCATCCTCAGCGCCATTGCCAAATCTTTCTCACTCTCTCCCTCATGGGAGGGGTTAAGTGTGGGTCCCCATCTCCCCATCTCCCCATCTCTCCACCCTCTTTACATCAATGCTACCGGATTTGATATGATCAGGGCAAAAATCACAGCAGTTTTGAAGTTGATAAGGTACAAAATTTTAGGACTTTAGGGAGTAGGCAGTAGGGAAAAAAGATTAACCTTAAAACTTTACCTCACGCTGTCTAAAAAGTGCTGTAAGTAATTTACTTGTATCAAAAACAGAAATATGTCAGAATGATCAAAAAGTAGGTTTAGTCTACTATAAAACCACATATTTTTAGAGCAGGGATACATAGACTCCCCAAGGTGAAAATAGGTAATTTCCTACCGAATGCTCTACAAACATGAATCGCAAAAGATAGACGGGGGAGTGTCAATGACTACTGGAAATACTATTGCAGCGATCGCTACCGCTATTATCCCCCAACAAGGAAGTGTGGGCATAGTCAGAATATCTGGTTCTGAGGCAATGAAAATTGCCAAAACCTTATTTCATGCACCAGGGAAGCAGGTTTGGGAGACTCACCGCATTCTCTATGGTTATATTCGCCATCCCCAAACTGGACAGTTAGTAGATGAAGCTTTATTATTAATTATGAAGACTCCTCGTTCTTATACTCGTGAGGATATAGTTGAGTTTCACTGTCATGGTGGAATTATCCCTATACAACAAGTATTACAGTTATGTATTGAGGCGGGGGCACGACTAGCTCAACCAGGGGAGTTTACTTTACGAGCTTTTTTAAATGGACGACTGGATCTGACTCAGGCGGAAAGTATTGCCGATCTTGTGGGGTCTCAATCTCCTGTAGCTGCTCAAGTTGCTTTGGCTGGTTTACAAGGTAAGTTAGCTAGTCCAATTCGTCAGTTAAGGGCTAACTGTATTGATATATTAGCAGAGATAGAGGCTCGTATTGATTTTGAGGAAGATTTACCACCTTTGGATGAGTCTACAATTGCTCAAGAAGTTAATAATATTTTGGTAAATTTATCACAAATACTGGCAACTGCAAGTAGGGGTGAGTTATTACGAAGTGGTTTGAAGGTGGCTATTATCGGACGTCCGAATGTGGGTAAGTCGAGTCTATTAAATGCCTGGAGTCGTAGCGATCGCGCTATTGTGACTAATCTTCCTGGCACTACGAGGGATGTGGTAGAGTCTCAGTTAGTAGTAGGTGGTATCCCGGTGCAGGTTTTGGATACGGCGGGTATTCGAGAAACTGAAGACCAGGTGGAAAAAATGGGGGTAGAGCGGTCGCGTCGAGCTGCTGAGTCTGCTGACCTTGTTTTATTGACTATTGACGCTAGTGCTGGTTGGATGGAGTTAGATGAAGTTATTTATCAACAGGTAAAACATCGTTCTTTAATTTTGATAATTAATAAGGTTGACCTGGTTCAGCCGGAATTTATTAAGTCGATTTTTTATCCAGAAACTATTAAGAATGTTGTGACTACAGCAGTGATTAATAATCAAGGAATTGAGCAACTCGAAGCAGCAATTATTAATTCTGTAAATTTGGGTGATTTGCAGGCAGAAAATCTAGATTTGGCTATTAATCAAAGGCAAGCAGCAGCTTTAACTAGGGCAAAAGTGGCTTTGGAACAATGTTTAAATACAATTAAAAATAATTTACCTCTAGATTTTTGGACTATAGATTTAAGGGGAGCAATTTATGCTTTAGGAGAGGTTACAGGAGAGGATGTAACAGAGTCTGTTTTAAATAAAATTTTTAGTCGCTTTTGTATCGGGAAATAATTTTTCAGAGTTTTACTATCTACTCTATTTTTTTTATTTTGTCTGTCATCTCAATATTTGGATATTTAGGTCATCATTATCTATTAGACATCGGGTGCATCTTCCTAGTGCAGGATGGCAGAAATAACTAATCAGTTACAAAACTCCTAAAAGCCTTACAAATCAATACTTTTAACTGTTTTGAGTGCGTCTTACATTCTGAGGAAACCTCAAAATTACGCACTTGATGCCCGACTTTTGACTTCCGGGTAGCGGCGCTAGCTCCTGACTTATGACTCCTGATTATTGACTTATGACTATTATTGGAAGATAGAAAAAATTATGAGAAAATTTGTGAATATTTGTGATAATTTATGATAAACTTTTACATAACATAACAATATCAACATAATACAAAAGGTAAAAACAGATGAGTGGATTTATCGGAGCATTTTTTGGACTATTTGGCAGTAATAAGGACGATAACCAACCAAAGGAAGCTTTTTTTCTAGATGCAGATAGTGCAAGTAGTCTTGGTGATGTAAACTTTATGCGGAAATCTATTGCAGTTAAGAGGAGCTATCCCAAAGCAGCAGGTAAGATTAATTTAATAGAAGGAGAGACAGAAAAGAGTGCTTCTTCTATGCAAGTGAAAGAAACTATAGGAGAAACTAAAACTGCTTCCTATGCTTCTAGCGCATCTATTTCTTCTAGTTCAACTACCCCTACTACCCCTACTACTGTAAAGCCTCGTAGCATTAGTAATTCTAACTCTGAAATAGATTTTACAAGCATGGCTCGTAACATTAAGAAGAAGAGATAATTTCTTTGTTTTACTAGGTTATATAGTTTATAGATTCTCAATTTAAAATATAGCAGTCTAATTTAGGTTTTGAAACTCGATCGTTGAGGTAATTTATTGCACAATGGTATAGTTTCAAGACTTGATAATAATTGCTATATTTTTTGTTTCTGACTAATATAGCGCTGTGCGCAGGCAACAGGCAACAGGCAACAGGCAACAGGGGGAATAAAAGGCTGATAATATAAGACTTTTAGCTATTGGACATCTCCTGTAATTTGTAAATATGCCAGCGCACATTGCTATAATTTCTTCCCATTCTCAGAGTAGAGAATAGGGAGTAAGGAGTAGGGAGTAGGTAAATAATGAACATTATACCTTATCTGACCCATTTTTGCTACATTTTCTTGAGAGTAGAGAATAGGGAGTAGGTCATTTCAGTTATCAATTATCAGTTAGCCTCCTATGGTCGGAGCTTCGCTAACAGTTATCAGTACCTCTAGCTGTTTGCGCAGCATTCCGTAGGAAAGCTAGAGGATTTACATAAGGAACAGTCTCTTTTCTCTTGGTCGATTGGATATGGCGAGGAGACCCGAAGAGTGACAGAGCAGCTTCGGTTTACATGTTGCGGAGCAAAACCCCATCCCACCATACGGGAAGCTACGCTAACGACCGCTTTTTATCTCTTTAAAAAGGGAGGCGCATACCCACAATTTTTCGGTAAATAACGAACAGTATACCTTGATTTCATACAAATAATTGCTCAAAACATTAATTAACTATTATTATTACTTAATAACTAAAGTTTTTAAGAAGTATAGAATTATTTTGAGTAATTGGTATTAGTTGTTAAAGGCAAAGATAGAAAAGCTAGAACATTGATGCTGAAGTCAAATAAAATATCTTGAAATTGATATTAATTAACATTGGAAGCTGATGCTTTTTCGGGAAAATTGTCCGCACCTAGGAATACTTTATTTTGAGCAAAACTAATTTTTAAAAGTTTTATTCTACATTAATCAGGAAACCTTACTAAGCGCGGATTATATAGTATCTACATTTGTATTTGCCTAATTTTAAATATTGATGAAATAGTTGGTTTTACTGTCACGCCTTTTTGCTGTGGAATAGTGCATTACGTAAAATGCTTCGCACCCTACGCGGTCTAATATTTATTTTACTCGCCCAAACCTAACTGTCCCCAATAACCAGTAAATATCCGACTGCCATCTTTAAGCACATGAATTTCTAGGCGATCGCTTGCCCAATTTAATTGATTTTTCAATTCTGGATTAAATACTCTAACTCGTTGATTACTAGAAGAAACTAGAGAATTAGGAGAGTGAATAGCTAAGGTTTCTATAAATGGTCCGTCAATTAAAATATCTAACTGAGATAATAATTCTTGAGCAGCTACTGGAGCATTTTTTGATTGTAATTCTTGTAAAGTAAATCCACTAAAAGACATTACATTTAAACCACCAGCTTTTAAGATTTTTGCTAATTCTGTCAGTGCTGATGCTTGTAAAAATGGCTCCCCTCCAGAAAAGGTAACTCCTGTGTTCCGAGGATTATTTAATATTTTATTTGCTAGTTCTTCAACGCTGATTAATTGGTTAATATCAAAAGACCAAGAATCAGGATTAAAACATCCAGCACATCCACGTTTACAACCTTGTACCCATACTACAGCACGACAACCAGGTCCGTTTACTTCAGATTCATCAATATAGCCCATAATATTGAGATATTCTGATGAAATTTCTACTGGTGTTATTGTTGATGATTTGGCTATTAAGTTACTCATATTTCTATTTACTTGTTTTGTAAGCATTCAGCGGTCAGCTATCAGCTATCAGCTTTATTACTTTTAGTGGACAATTTAAGCTCGTTGCTCTTGTGCTTCAATTCTTTGTTTAAAAATGTAGTAGAAGTTAAGCAAGTGCTTGCTTCATTCATTAAAAAGCTGTTTGCACAGCATTCCGCAGGAAATGCTTACCTTGTTTTTTTATCATCAAACAACCAGGATGTTATTTCTGTTTATAACGAACAGGAATGTTAGTATTTTTGTAAATTTCTTCTGCCAAATTTTGTAACTTTTCTAGGCTAATACACTTTAATTTTTGTACTGCATAAGGACGATCTTCTGTATGATTTCCTCTGCCATCTAATTGACGTTTTATGGGTTTAGGTCGAGTGGGGGTGTTAAGTTGAATTTCATCTGGTTTGAGATATTTTACCAAGTTGATATATTCGACTTTGCTTTGAGTATTCCATAGAGATAAAATCATTGTTTGGATTGCTAATTTACCTTGATATTTATCTCGAAAATATTTGATATTTTGCCAGATATCTGACAGATTTAATATTTTTGCGGGTCGATTAATTCCTTGTAGTTGTTTGGAAGTTACTGCGTCTATTTTGATTGATACTCGATCTGCTAAAGCTAAGGCTAATTTAACTTCTGGATTAGTTAAAGTTGTGCCATTTGTTAATACTAATATGGGTTTGTTTGTTAATTTTTTCGTTTCTTGTAGAATCTCTTTTAAATTCAGAGCTAATGTCGGTTCTCCACTGCCACTCAGAGTAATAATATCCACATCCCACGGCACAAATTTTTGCAGATTTAATAATATTTCTGTGGTAGAGACATAGACTGAGCGATCGCTTATTTTTTGTTCTATTTCTCCTAATTGACAGTAAACACAATTGAAGGAACAGGTAGAAATTTTGCCTATGGGATCTATTCCTAGAGACTGACCATATCGCCAAGATTTTACTGGTCCATAGACTGGTATAAATTCATCAGTTAATTTTGTCATCATTTGATTTAATTTTTATTTCTCACATTAGACTTCTTGCACAAGTCAGGGAATAGGGAATAGGGAATAGGGAATTATTGATTTCATATCTTGAATTAATTTAATTAAAACTTTTGCAAGAAGTCTATTTATTATCTATAGTGTGTTTATTTGAGATGTAAATATAGATTAAGTTTTTTTCTAATAAAAAAAGTGCGCCGCTCTATTACCTTATATTCTTGTTTTTGCTGCTATTTAATGCTGTTTTCCCTCCTTTACTATTCCCTCCATACCTTTTTCATAGCACTTGGTCTCCATACCCCATATCAAAACGCTATATCAATAATTTTTTTCAAATTCACAAGTCTATATTTCAGTTTTTTATCTCTAATTTTATACATCAGTACTGGATTTCAATTAATCAGGAGATAGTATATTTTTTCTATTCTAACGAATCATAAAATCTGCATAAGTAGGTAGGTCTAATTAAACGTAAAAAAATTGTAGTGGCGGGTTTAACCGAAAGCTTTGACTTAAGCGCGATCTAGTTCTAAAAACCCCCTCCTTAATATTGCCTTTATTTATGCTCACCTACTTATAATGTCTTTATTAAGAGGATAGATATAAGTAGATGTTTTTTAAAGTATTGCGGTATACAAATATTCTGTTTTTTTACATAAATTAATAAACTGACAACATATAGGGGAAAGAATTAGTAACTTCTGTGTGATAATTGATTTTATTTTTTATAATTGAACAAGATTATGGGAGCAAGATGCTCCCACTATTTGTCTGGTAACAAAAATAATTACAATCCACCACCACTGCCATTATTATTCGTAACATTTTTTTTTAATTGGTCTATCGCAAGGAACGAGTTGGTGTTTAACTTATGTTGATGATGAACCTGAGACAGAGAAAAAGCTTTTCCCACTGTTCCTGTTCTCTGTTCTTTGTTCCCTGTTCCCTGCCATAATATGAATTTTGAACTTATATCATGTCCGGATAATTAGTGATAAAAAAAAATTCTATTTTTCCTCCTCTTTATTCTTTCTTCTTCTTTCTTGCTTTTTTATTCTTGCTTCTTTCTTCTCTCCTGACTCCTGACTTCCCCTCCACCGGAGGGGTTAGGGGTGGGTTGACTCCTGACTCTTCTATCATTTATTTATAAGTATTCAAACGGACATGATATTACTTTCGCATCGATAAACCAATTCGTTTCAACTTTTCATTTATTTCCAAAACTCTTACTTTTACCACTTGCCCAACTTTCACAACTTGCTTTGGATCTTTAACAAAATAATCTGCCAACTGAGAGATATGTACTAACCCATCTTGATGTACTCCCACATCAACAAAAGCACCAAAATTAGCGACATTTGTTACTATTCCTTCCAACTCCATTCCTACTTCTAAATCTTTAATTTCTTTAATGCCTTCTCGAAAAGTTGCATACTTAAATTCTGCTCTAGGGTCGCGTCCTGGTTTTTCTAATTCACTGATAATATCTTTGAGTGTTGGTTCGCCAATTTTATCAGTTACATACTTTTTTAAATCCAGAGATTTTACTCTATTTGAGATTTGATTAATCTGATTTATAGATACAACTAAATCTTGAGCTATATTTTCTACAACTGAATAACTTTCTGGATGTACTGCTGTATTATCTAAAGGATTTTCACCGCTCCGAATTCTTAAGAAACCAGCACAAAGTTCAAAAGTTTTCCCTCCCAATTTTGATACTTTCAAAATTTCTTGACGATTCTTAAAAGCTCCATTTTCATTTCGATATTTAACTAGATTTTTAGCGACTGTCGAACTCATACCAGAAACAAAAATTAGTAGTTCTTTTGAGGCAGTATTCAAATCTACTCCCACATAATTTACACAACTTTCCACTGTCTCATCTAACTTTTTTTTCAATAATTTTTGGTCTACATCATGTTGATATTGACCGACTCCTATAGACTTCGGGTCGATTTTTACCAGTTCTGCTAAAGGGTCTTGTAAACGTCTGCCAATACTAATAGCTCCCCGCACTGTAATATCTAAGTCGGGAAATTCTTCTATTGCTACTTTAGAAGCAGAATAAATTGAAGCACCAGATTCATTTACTATGACTTTTATTGGTTTTTTATCTAAAGTAGAAATTACTTCAGTCATAAATTCATCTGTTTCTCTCCCTGCCGTACCATTACCAATAGCAATAAGTTCAATTTTGTACTTTTGAATTAATTGCTTCATAGTTGTAGAAGCTTGTTGTTTTTCTGCCACAGATTTATGGGGAAATATTGCTTGATATTTTAAGAATTTCCCCGTTTCATCTAACACAACAACTTTGCAACCTGTTCTAAATCCTGGGTCAATTCCTAAAGTAGGTTTCATCCCTGCTGGTGGAGATAATAATAACTCTTTGAGATTAGTTTCAAAAGTTTTAATTGACTCAATATCTGCCTCAGCTTTCTTTTGCCCTCGAACTTCATTGATTAAAGAATTTTTCATCAAGCGATTCAAAGCATCTTTGAGCATTTCCTGATAAAAACTTCTGACTTCTTTAATTCTAGTTTTAATTTCTGAATCTGCTAAGTAAGACAGTACAAAATCTCGGTCAAAATCAAGCTCTAAATTTAATATTCTTTCACTCTCTCCTCGTAACAAAGCCAACATATTATGAGGAGCAATATCTTTAACATTTACCCGAAAATTCCGGTACATTTCAAACTTAGTCGTACCTTCAGGATAATCATCTTTAATTTCGGAACTAAAACAACCAGATTTGAGAAAATATTCTCTGATATAAGAGCGTAATTCAGCTTTTTCTGCCACTGATTCCGCCAAAATATCAGATGCTCCTTGAATTGCCTCTTCTATATTTTTTACTCCTTTTTTTTCAGCAATATACTTAACAGCTTCTTGCTCAATAGATGTAGATTTTGCTTGAGGGTTATTCAGAGACTTAATAAATTCTGCCAAAGATTCTAAACCTTTTTCCTTAGCAATAGTCGCCCTAGTCCGTCGTTTTGGTTTATAGGGAAGATATAGGTCTTCAAGTTCTGTTTTTTGCAGACATAAATCAATTTTTTCCTGTAATTCATCGGTAAGTTTGCCAGCATCATTAATTGCTTTTAAAATTACCTTTTTTCTTTCTTCAAGTTCCTGAAGATAAGTAAATCTATCCCAAATATTTCGCAGTTGAGTTTCATCCAAAGAATTTGTATATTCTTTCCGATAGCGAGCCACAAAAGGAATAGTTGCTCCTGTATTTAACAGATCCAAAGCATTTTTAATACTTTTAGAATTGATATTTAATTCTTGAGCCAAAGTTTTATTTATGTCCAGCATAAATCATCTATATAAATATATTTTTTTTGATTTTACCGAATAATTAAGGTAAAAATACTCTCCTAATGAGGAGAAACAAGAAAAAATTTTCCTTTTATTCTATCCTATCCGTTTTTAGGGAGAGGTAATTATCAATTATCAATTATCAATTATCAATTATCAATTATTTTTATAGCAATATGATTTAACTTGTGAAATATTGGAGAATTTTAGGGAACAGGGAACAGGAAAAAGGGAACAGGGAACAGGGAACAGGGAACAGGGAACAGGGAACAGAAAAAAAGAAAAAAATGAATATATATGAACATGATAACTACTGTATTCTCTACTTTGAAGGAACATTCAAATTCTTACATCTGAATTCCTGTCGGAAAATGTTAAAATTAAGTAAGCATTCAGGCAAAACTATCAGCTATCAGCCATAAGCTAATATCAATTCATAATAAAAATTATATAGCTGTTGAAGTGAGAATATTTTTCGTTCTTTCCCCTTGTTCCCTACTCCCTAATTCCTAAATTTTTTCTTGTGGGTATTCCAACAGACAGAATATAATTGTCTTTGTCAGGGGGATTATACCAATACCCAAAAGTAATGCTATACTTGGCTGAAACTTCAGTTATCAAGTAATCAATACATTTTGCTAACTTATTTCCTAATTATTAGCCAGTTAATACTAATTATTTTGATGTTTGTCTCTCCCTGTAGGGACGTTGCATGCAACGTCCCTACCCACTCCCTTATTCCCCTACTTAAAAAGTGTAGAAAAGCTTTTGAGAAATGGTATTATTATTAACAGGTTAAGCAAAAATCAAAAGCTGACCGCTGACCGCTAATAGCTAAATGCTTACAAAATTAATCATAATTCATAATAAGCTTTTTTAAATAGGTAAAAATGGCTAAAATAAAATTGCGACGTACTGAAAATATTAATGGCGATATATACGTTGATAGTACCTGTATAGACTGTGATACTTGTCGCTGGATGTCACCTACAGTTTTTCATCGAAGTGGAGACAAGTCAGCAGTTTATCATCAACCCAAAAACGATAAAGAAAGACAGGAAGCAATGCAAGCTTTACTATCTTGTCCAACAAATTCTATCGGTACTATTGAAGCACCAAAAGAGATTAAAAAAATTCAGCAAACCTTGCCAATTTTAGTAACAGATAATGTTTATCATTGTGGATATCATTCAGAAAAATCTTTTGGTGCAGCGAGTTATTTTATTGTCAGACCAGAGGGAAACATTTTAGTTGACTCACCTCAATTTTTACCTCCATTAGTGAAGCGTTTAGCAGAAATGGGAGGAATTAAATATATGTATTTAACCCACCAAGATGACGTAGCAGACCATCAAAAATTTAGAGAACATTTTAACTGCGATCGCATCCTTCATGTAGATGATATTTCTTCAGATACTAATGATGTAGAAATAAAATTAACTGGTACAGAACCATTTTCCCTAAGTCCCGATCTATTAATTATTCCTGTACCTGGTCACACTAAAGGTCATACAGTTTTGCTATATGGAAAATTTTTATTTACTGGCGACCATTTAGCTTGGTCTAGTCCTTTAAATCAACTTTATGCTTTTCGTCGCTACTGTTGGTATTCTTGGTCAGAACAAATTAAATCTATGGGTAAACTTATACCTTATAGTTTTGAGTGGGTATTACCTGGTCACGGTCATCGATATCATGCTGATACAGAAACCATAGAACAGCAGTTACAAAAGTGTATTAATTGGATGGAAAAATTATGAGTTTTTTTAATAGTTATTACCATTGATATAAAGTAGCTAGAATTTATGTTAATTATCAAAAAAAGGAATTAAAAAATTGATAAAATTGTAGGTTGGGTTAAGCTGTAGCGAACCCAAAAATACTCATATAAATTGAGATTAAACAAATTACTGTTGGGTTTATTCTATGGATGAGCTGCCCTAATAGAGTTCCTCAACCCAATCTACAAAGCACTATTTTTTTATGATAAATGTTTGGCCAAAAATCATATTAATTATCTGTATATCTGATTAATAAAACTAACGTTCCTGCAACCAACTTTCTAAATCCTCCAAACTATTAAAATCCAAAATATCCTCAGTTAAACTTTCCAAATCTGACAAAAGTAAATCTTTAACCCGATCATTTATTGTCGCTGGAATTTCTCCAAAACGCTTTTTTAGTAAACGCATAACTATAGCGATCGCTTGATTCAGCTTTCCTTGTTCTTCCGCATAAATTATCCGTCCTCTTTCATCTTGCATTGCAATTGCTCGACGCTCAAGTATATCTAATTCTTCTACCGTCATATTAATTCTATTCGCAATATTTAAAGCCTTTTCTATTTCAGAAACTTCTCCTAAATTTTCAGGGATACTATCCAATCTGGTAGCCTCTTTCAGAAAATAAATCCATTTATCAGTCAAACTGTTTAACTCAGATAAACCTTTCTTAAATTTCGGCAACTCTAAGAAAATTAATCGCAATTGTTTGTCGAGACATTCAAAATTTTTAGTCTCCTCCTTAAAGACAAATTTATTGATAAAATTATCCTTTTTTTCAAACAGAATAAAATCTGTAATTGTCACGGCTATGGCTGGATTTAGTAGCAGATAATCCTCCCCTGTTTCTAACTGATTGGCATAAGCTTTAGCCAGATTGTAAGCTACTCGTTTATTGAAACCAGCCATTCTAGCGACTTGCATTTCAATAACTACAATTGAGCCGTCTACTAAAACTGCTTTGATGTCTAAATAGGTATCTTTATATTGCCATAATTGGATTAACAGGAGTTGGGAAAAGTTCTTTGATCAATAAGATTTTTGGCTTTGACATAGCTAAAGCTGGTGCTGGTAGAGCAGTAACTACTGAATATACTAAGTACTCTCCTCATGACTATGATCGTGATATAGATTTACCTATAAATTTGTACGATTCACCAGGTTATGAAGCAGGGAAAGAAGAAGATTTTGTCAAAAAAACAATTGATTTTTTGAAGGATAAAAGCCGCCAAGGCGAAAAAGAACAAGTTCATCTTATTTGGTATTTAATAAGTGCTTCATCAGCAAGATTAACACAAGCTGATATAGACATTATTGAAGCAATTAACAACAATTATATTCCAGCAATTATTGTTCTTTCCAAATGTGATATTGCTCAACCAAGTCAGAAAGAGCAACTCAAAAAAGTAATTGAAGAAGAACTCCAAAAGCTAATTAAAGAAAATCTTTGTAAGAAGATTTACAAAATTGCTGAAGTTGCTGCCCAACCCTTAATTTCACCTAATGGAATGCAAATTTGCGAACCTTTTGGTATAAAAGAGTTAGTTAATTTAACAACAGAAGTGTTATCAAATTCAGAACGTTCAGATGCTTTTATTTTCGCTCAAGTAGTAGATATTGAATCTAAGAGAGAACTGGCATGGAAATACATTAGTGAGGCTTCATATACCAGCTTTGGTGTAGGAGCAGTTCCTCTCCCCCTAACTGCTCCTATTGGAATAATTGGAGCATTAAGCTATATGTATAGTCGAATTATGCTTTTATATGGTCAGAATAGCAGTATATTACGAGCAATATCAGAAATAACTTTAGGAGGTATGTATTCATTCCTTTCTGATGCAGTATTAGACCTAATTCCAGGAACTTCAATTCTCACAGGCGCTTCTGCTTTTTCATTTACCCTAGCCTCTGGAATGTCATTAGCAAAAGCTTGTGAGGAACTAGCTATTGAAAAACTGCCTGGTTTAGAACCTGAAGTTAAGGAAGAACTAAAGAGAAGGTTCCGAGAAAAATTCTGGAATTACTTAAAGAATGTAAAAATTGATCCGAGAAAAACAATAAAAATTATTATAGACGAAGTGGGAAGAGATTTTCTTAATAAAAAATAATTTTCTTAAAGACTATGAGTAATGAAAAGCTTTCAAATAATCCAAAGAAAAGAAGATTCTCAATTCCTCTAGGAGTATTAATGATTCTGCCCTCAATTTTAGTATCAATAATCCTTTTAGTTACTGATTATATACAATTAAGATTTACAGGGGAGAATTTTTGGGAATTAGTGTCTTTTTGGGAATCAGATAAAAAACTGTGTAATCAAGAACTAACTGGCGATCTAAATCAAGCAGAGCTTATCTATGAATCTTGTCTAAAAGTTATTGATTCAACTGATAATATTTCTACATTAAATTTAGAGTATAAAAATGCTGGACGAGCCTCTTTAGTGTTGTGGGATAAATCTAGTCAAGAAGCTAAATATAAAAATATGAATCAAGTAATTAAAAAGATAAAGCGTTACTTTTCAGTAGCTGAAGAGCTTAATAGAAAAGACCCACAATCTAAATTTTACTCTGCAATCATGGAAGATTTTGAGGATTTTGTACAAACTCCAGAAACCCTAGATTGTTTACCTGCTAGTGAGCGCTATGAAGAAGCAATTAAACTCTATAGAGAAGGAGATAATATTGAATCTGTAGGGAAAGATTTTTTTGCAGTCCTGGAATTAGGTCATTTTTTAGTTAGTCGAGATGCAAGTCAAACATCGAACTTAGGCAATAAATATTGGGATAATCTAAATGGGTATCAAAAAGCAGTAGAATTATATAATAAACTTCAGGTTTCTGACAAAGAGGCTAATTATATAGTTCTCTTGGATAAAGGTAAAGCCTATTTCTTAAATCAGAATTATCCAGCGGCACGAAATTCATGGGAAGAAGCCTTAGAAATAGAACCACGGGATTACCAAATTCAATACTATATAGGTAACTCCTTGGCGTTGGAAGGAAAATATGATGAAGCTATTAAGAGATATGACCAATTGACAGAAGATCCCAATACAAGAGAAGTTTATGAAGCCTTGAGAAATTCAGGTTTTGCTTACTATATTCTCAACGACTATGAAACAGCTAAAAATCGGTTTGAAAGAGCTCTTAAGATACTAGGTAAGCAGGGTACAGTAAGTCAATCAGATATAGAACTTATGGAAAAATATTTAACGAAAATTGAAGATGGGCAATGTGACCAAGGTAATTTTTTTGATACAATTTGTTATCAAGAAGATAAAGATCGAAAACTTGTTAGAAATGATATAGCAAGAAAAAATATTTTTACCAGTGTCTATACAGATCATAGCAAAGATAAACCTACAGATCCATTCCTTGAAGTTGAACATGATAGTTTTTATAAGTGCTAAATTAAGCCAGAATTATGATTTTGTCTTTGAGAATTATGGCAATCGAAAAGAGGTTGTTTTGTAAGTTTTTTTTTGATGAAATCAGAACTTATAGCTCAATTTGAAACTTATATGTCTATAAAGTTAAATTCTCAATTGGAAGAACGTTTAGGCATATCCCTAAAGGATATTGCTCAATTCTGTCAACGGTGGAATATTACTGATCTAGCTCTATTTTGCTCAGTATTAAACAACAAAATTCATGCTGATAGCGACATTGATATCTTGATTCGTTTTGCACCTAATGCTCGTTAGGGATTATTAACTATCGCCAAAATTAAACATGAATTAGAAACTCGTATAAGTCGAGAGGGAGAATGCCATTCGCCCATAACCATATTTACACTTGGTTATTCAGTCAGTTTCAGTCGTAGAATTTGCTAGGATAGGGCGATCGCCAGTTTTGGCTATAATAAAAAATACACCTTTTCAACTTTTCCCACAAAACCCATGAACAAAACCCAAGCAAAACCACCCATAGACACTTGGATAACAGCAACTTGGCAAGAATACATCCAAATTATTGAAGACCCCTTCTACGAAAAAGCCAAAGTTTACTACTACAACGGAAGACTCAGAATCGAAATGTCAGCAGCAAGTAACGCTCATGGTAGAGACCACGTATCTATTGTTACAGCAGTAAATCTTTTTGCGATCGCGAAAAACATCACCTTCAATGGCCTCAATAATGGCGCTTATGACAAAACCGAATATCTCGCCGCTCAACCCGATGCTTCCTATTACATTGGTGAAAATGCTGATGTCATTCCTTGGGAAACTTTTATTATCGATCTTGGTATCTATCCGCCACCAACCCTAGTTATAGAAGTTGTCGATGCTTCCTTGACAGATGATAAAGGGGAAAAACGTTTATTGTATGAAGCGGCTTTGTTGCACAAAAGATGATGTTTAGGGTAAAAATAAAGAAGTCAAGATGGTACACGAAACTACACTCAGCAGATATGAGTAAGAGTAAGTCTAAATCCAACTCCAAGTCCTTGTATCGACTCAAAAACTGGTCTGAGTATGATGCCTCCTTAAAGCAGCGAGGGAGTCTCACTTTTTGGCTGACTCCAGAGGCCATGGAGCAGT
>NZ_JAAHGU010000012.1:0-30995 GCF_010692685.1 Okeania sp. SIO2F5
TAGAAAAACTGTATGATGCAGCTAAAGCTTTAGATGACGATAGTATCTTAGAATTAATAGGACAAATTCCGGTTGAGAAATCTTTATTAGCGGAAAAGTTAATTAATTTAGTCAATGATTTTCAATTGAAGACTATTAGACAATTGATTGAATCTCTTAAATCAGGATAAACCATATAGCATTTCTCAGGCTAGTGAGGTAAACTATTATTTTTACTTCACTATTGCCTGTTGCCTGTTACCTGTTGCCTAAAGCCTAGAGTTTTGTACCTCACTCTTTTTGGGAATTGCTATAAAAATATGAATAATATATCAGAAAAAAATTCAGAAGGAACTATTTTAATCGTTGACGATCAACTTTCTAATTTAAAAATTTTAGCTACTCTTTTAAAAGATAATAATTATAAGGTAAAAAAAGCCATTGATGGAGAGAGTGCATTAATTTCTATTGAAACAGACACTCCCGATTTAATTTTACTAGATATAAAAATGCCCGACCTGAATGGCTACGAAGTTTGTGAACGTTTAAAAGAGCATCCTAAAACTAAAGATGTTCCAGTGATTTTTATTAGCGCTTTAAATGAAGTTTTTGATAAAGTAAAAGCATTTGAAGTAGGGGGAATAGACTATATTACTAAGCCTTTTCAAGAAGAAGAAGTTTTAGCAAGAGTTAAAAGTCAGTTAATTATTCAAAAACAAAAACAGTTATTAGAAAAAGAAAGAGAAAGTCTAAAACAAGAAATTAAACAACGCCAAGAAGCAGAAGCTATTTTATATCAATCTAGAGCATTGATTTCTGGTATTTTAAATTCCTCTCTTGATGGTATTGCAGCGATGGAAGCATTAAGAGACCAGAGAACAGGAAATATTATTGATTTTTCTTGTTTAGTTGTTAATCCAGTTATTGCTAGAGCTTTTAATCAAGAACCACAAGATTTAATTGGTAAATTAGTGCTGAAAAAGTTTTTACATAGAATTCATTATGATTTATTTACAGATTTAGTTAATGTGGTAGAAACTGGAAAATCTTTAGAGCAGGATATTTATTATAATAACCAAGAAGAAGGAAAATGGTATCATTTCATCGCCGTTAAATTAGGGGATGGTTTTGCTATTACAGTAAGAGATATTACAGAAAGAAAAAACTTAGAATTAACCCTTGAAGAAACTAATAAAGAATTAGAAACTTTTAGTTATAGTATAGCTCATGATTTCCGCGACCAATTAGAAACTATTGAGTCATTAACTCATTTTCTCAAAGAAGAATATGGAGATGATAATTATACCAATCAAAATGCTCAAGATTATTTTGATTTAATGTTTCAATCAACTGCTCGAACGCAGCAGATTATTAAAGATTTACTCATGTTGTCCAAGATAAAAAAAAGTCCAATAACTCTTGAATTAGTGCATTTAAGTAGTATAGTTCAACAAATACTAATGAAGCTTCAAATCAAAGAACCACAAAGAAAAGTTGAATTATTAATTCAGCCCAATGTTACAGATCAAGGGGATCAAAGATTTTTAACAATTGCTTTAGAAAATTTAATTGGTAATGCTTGGAAATATTCATCTAAAAAAGATGTTACTCAGATTGAATTTTGAGTTTTATCCGCAGAACAAAAAGAATTAGATTCAATCATTAATCAATGCTCTTTATATTACAAAGACAAAAGCTTATGTGTACAAAAATCAGATGTAATTTATTTTATTAAAGATAATGGTGCTGGCTTTAATATGGAAATATTCACAGAATTATTTACTCCTTTTAAGCGATTCCATTCAGATGATGAGTTTGAAGGAACTGGTATTGGTTTATCAATTGTGAAAAGAATTATTAATTGTCACCAAGGTTTAATTTGGTGTACTTCTCAAGTGGAAAAAGGCACAACTTTTTATTTTACTCTTAATAGCAGTATAAAAATTTAAAAAAGAAGCAGTTAGATAAATAGTTAGCCTCGAATAGCAGTGAGTATGCCTAAAAATTGAGGAGTCACAAAATTGTGAATTCTAGTCTATTTTTATGAAAACCGCTATAATTTTAATTTATGTTCTCTGTTTAGTGAAAATCCTAGTGTCGCTACGCGCAAGTCAAAAGTTAAAAGTTAAAAGTATTGATTGGTAAGGCTTTTAGGATTTTGTAACTGGTTAGTTATTTCTGCCATCCTGCACTAGAACTTTGCACCCAATCTACTGTGCGTGAAGATCATTTTCATTTTCTATTGCTATAATAAAAGAAGAAAAGGTGTTGGTAATTTGAGGTATGATATCATGTCCGGATAAGAGTGCCATAGAACTCCATTCTGTTTACGCGACCAAAAAACTTTCTCCTTCTATTCCTCTTCCTTCTTCTTTCTTCTCTCCTGACTCCTGACTTCCCCTCCTGGGAGGGGGAGGGGCGAGGGGTGGGTTGACTCCTAAGTAATGCGCGATTAATATCATACACGCGCTTTACCAACGCCGAAGAAAAAACTCTACAAACTGCTCTGATATAGATTGAAATCTAGGAGGGCCATTATGATTGAAATCAGTTCCAATCAACAGGATAACGTTCTTGCCTTTACTGCTCATGGTCGAGTCACTGGAGAGGACTACGAATCTGTTTTGATTCCCGCCATAGAGGCTAAGTTAAAAGAAAAACCCAAAATCCGCTTGCTTTATAATTTGGGCAGTGATTTTTCAGGGTTTGAAGCTAAAGCTTTATGGGATGATGCAAAAGTAGGTCTTCAACACCCAACTGCTTGGGAAAAAATTGCAGTTGTGTCCGATAATAAATGGGTTGTCGGAGCAACAAAACTGTTTAGATTTATTATTCCTTGCCCTGTAAAAGTATTCGACAATAATCAATTAGTGGGAGCCACTGAATGGATTAATTCGTAGGTTAAACAAGTAGTAATTGGTATAGCAGAAAGAAGAAGGAACGATTGAGGGACTGAAGTTAGAAAAATTTTGTGTTGTCGGAGTTTTAAGCTTTTGTTTGATATATCTGCGCCCTTTTCTTCTACTGCTATATATATTTATATTCAACTTCTTGGGATTTGCTCAACTTAATCTTTATTTATTATTATTGGGTTGCGAGATACGCTTAACCCAAACTGGTAGCGCGTCTAGCTTTATAGATGTGGGAGAGGTCAGATTAAGGGAGCGATCGCTCTATTCCCTATCCAATTATTTCAACCAATTCAACAAATCCTCCAAACTACTAAAACTTAAAGTTGCTCCTCCTAAATCTTCTAACTCTTTGGGGAACTTCGGTAATTCTACAAATATCATTGCTACTTCTTCGTCTCTATAGTCAAATAATTGCTCTTTCTCTTTAAACACAAAATGATTAATATATTTGCCGGTTTCTTCAAACATCTCAAAATTTGTAATCGTTAAAGCAATTACTGGTTTTAATTTCCGATATCCTTCCCTAGTTTTTAATTGATTGCCATAAGTTTTACACAAATTATAAACTACTCGCTTTTCAAAAGCCGTAACACTCAATACCTGCATTTAAATAGGGCTTGCGTATGGAAAGTCTTTTTGCTGGGGTAGGAGACAGGAGACAGGAGACAGGAGACAGGAGAAATGGATCGGGAGCGAGGAGGTAGAAGTAAGAATTGTCCCTAGATTTTTCTGCCCAACTATGCGCCTAAAATACTAACTTTTTGAGCGTTAATGACTGAAATAGGCGCACTTTTTTCGACCCCAAAAAGGCACTTTTCTTTATATGTCAATGCTTGTAGATTTAATCAGCAAGCCCTAAATAATCACATTGGAGCCGTCATTTAAGATAGCTTTCACATCTAGATAACTATCTTTCAAACTAATCGTATCTCCAGGATTATATGGGTCAATTATTTCCCAATCTTGAATCATAGATTCACCACCATATATTAGAGCATTCAAGAAACTAATCAAAATATCTTTACTCTCAGTTGAGCCAAATATTTTTTTGAAAGCAAAATCTGTTTTAGGACTAATAAATCTCATAGTTTTACTTTGTTTATCAACTCCAGTTATGGGGATTTAAACCCAAGCTTTTAGTGCGCTGAAAGCTGAGTTATGTTTGCAGAGCATTCCGGTACTGAAAATGCTGATAGCTAGTTAATTATTAATTGTTGAACCACAATTAATCTATTCTGACTCCTGAACTACTTAATACTTTTTTTCTCACTTCTAGTCCGCAAAAATTCTCCAACAATTGCAATCGCTCCTGAGCCTAAAATTAAAATTACACTCAGGGCATTAATATCAGGTTTTACCCCTGTACGAATCCTACTAAAAATTTCCATTGGCAAAGTTGTTGCCCCACTTCCTGAAGTAAAACTAGCAATTAAAAAATCATCCATACTTAATACAAAAGCTAGCAAACATCCAGATATAATTCCTGGCATTAATTGGGGTAACAATACTAGCAAAAAAGCTTGTACTGGAGTTGCTCCCAAGTCAAGGGCAGCTTCCTCTAAATTAGGGTCTAAATCTGCTAATCTTGTGGAAACAACTAAACCCACATAAGCTAGACAAAAAACAATATGAGCTGCAATTATTGTCCATAAACTTAATCTAATTGCCAATGCTGCTAAAAAGACTAGAGTCGCAACAGCGATCGCTATATCAGGAATAATTAATGGTAAATAAGAAACACCTAAGTATAAAGATTTGCCTCGAAATTTATATTTTGCTAAACCTACTGCCATTAAAGTACCAATAATTGCTGACACAGCCACAGCACAAAGAGCTACAGTTAAACTATTTTGTAAAGCATTTAAAACCCTAGTATCTTGAAAAAGCTTGACATACCATTGCAGGGTGAAGCCCTCCCATCCTGCACTATATTTAGATTTATTGAAACTATAAAAAGTCAAGACAAAAATTGGCAAGTACATAAACAAAAACATTAAAATTGTAAATATTACCTGCCAAGAAATATGAATTTTTGATTGAGATTTAGACATATCTATTGGGATATTATCTTCTGGATTTATTAAAGTATTTGTCATTTCAGTTATCAGTTATCAGTTATCAGTTATCAGTTATCAGTTATCAGTTATCAGTTATCAGTACCTCTACCTGAAGTCATATCAAATCCGGTAGCATCGGTGTTATTCAGTATTTTAAAGACAAGAGTCCATATTGTAGGGGTAAACGATCGTTCTTCTCTAACCATTGTATGACGACGACAGAATTATATTGCTCCGAAGCCAACGCATTTGAGACCAAGAGAAGAAAATTTTTTCCTTTGAGTCAATCCTATCCGCTTCCAAGGAGAGGTAATTATTAATTGTTGAATCCTACTTCCTCCCTCGTTCCTCCTGTCTCCTGTCTCCTGCCTCCTGTTTCCTGTTTCCTGTCTCCTGTCTCCTGTCTCCTGTCTCCTGTCTCCTGTCTCCTCCCCTTACGAAAAGACTTTTTCAGCAAACCCTACTTAGAGGGTTTACCATCGCCAAATTTTAGTAAAAGAGCGATCGCTATACTCACCCCCAAAATCATAACCATACTCAAAGCTGAACCAAACCCCCAATTTTGAGTAGCTCCTAAAAATTGATTATAAATTAATCGAGCAGCTGTCATACTAGAAGCACCACCCAATAATTCAGGGTCAACAAAATCTCCTAAAGAACTAATAAAAACTAATAAAGAACCCGCAGCAATACCAGGTAAACTTTGAGGAACAGTCACTTTCCAAAAAGTTTGTATAGGGGTTGCTCCTAAATCTGCCGATGCTTCTAATAATCTCCGGTCTAACTTTTCTAAAGAAGCATAAAGAATAGTCACAATATAGGGTAAATAACTATAACTCATACCAATCAAAACAGCGGGAGTTCGATTCAATACTTCTAAAGGTGGTAATCCAATAATTCCAATAATTGAGTTTAATACGCCAGTTGGTCGTAAAATTGTAATCCAAGCATAAGAACGTAATAAAGATGAAGTCCAAAGTGGCAAGACAAAACCTAATAAAAGTAAATTTCGCCACCGTTTGGGTGACATTAAAGCAATCCAATAGGCTACAGGAAATCCCAATAATAAACATAAAATTGTTGTACCTGTAGCAAAATAAATTGAACGCCAAATTACTTTTAAATTAATCAGGTCAAATACTCGTAAATAGTTACCAATGCCATCAGGGTTTACTAAATCTCCAGGTCGAATATTTTCTACTAAACTCAGTTGGAAAATTACTAAAGTCGGCAACACTAATATCAACAGTAACCATAAACCTGCCGGACCTAATAAAGCTAGAGGACCTAACAGTTTAGAAAATGTTTGACTTATACCATGTTTTGACTGAGAATTAGGGAAAGCTGGAGCAGACGGTTTAGTAGGTGTAGTCATATTTGTCAAGTCAAAATTCAAAAGTCAAAATTCAAAAATAATATTGTAGAAATTGGAACATTTCTCAAGGATTGGGTTCTATAGTGCTATACGAAGTTAAAAGTAAAAAGTTAAAAGTAATCTCTGACTGAGTTTTCGATGCCTAAATGCATAATGCTATATATTTTCAGGAACAAAGAAATTTATTAACTTTTACTGAGGATTTAATGACTAAAAAAAAGTTAGTAGAAAAATTCCATACATAAATCTACTCAGGAATTTGTCTTACTCCTTCCTCCTTCTTCCTTCTTGCAATTATACACTTCTTAATTTCGTCCAGTATTCATCATAAACTTCTTCATATTTACCCAGTGGAACTAAACTTTCACACTTTTCAATAATTGATTCTGGGGGAAATAAAGTAGGATCTTCTTTTAGTTCTTCTGATAATCTTCGATAAGCTTCACGAGAAGGTGTAGCAAAACTGAGTCTCTCCACAATTTCAGCAGCTATATCTGGCTGTAACATAAAATTAATCCACTGATAGGCACCATCAGGGTTAGGAGCATTTTTGGGAATCACTAATGTATCCGTCCACAGAGAGGAACCACTGCGGGGAGTAATATATTCTAAATCTTCATTTTCTGGTTTAATTTCTGCAGCATCAGAAGAATAACACATAGCTATCAACAAATCTTCTACCAAAATTTGAGACCGCCAACCATCTGTAGTAAAAGAGGCGATCGCTGGTCTAAGTATGAGTAACTCTTGGTAAGCTTCCCTGATACTTTCAACATTAGTAGAGTTGTAGGAATATCCCAGCTTTCGCAAAGCACACCCCATCACCTCGCGCACGTCATTAGCTAGAGTCAGGCGCTTTGATATTAAATTTTTATTTTCCCAGAGATACTCCCAGTCAGTGGGCGCAGTGGGTAACAGTTTGCTATTGTAAATTAAACCAGTAGTACCCCAACTTATGGGTACACTATAGACATTACCAGGGTCATATATAGGGTCTTGAAATTCTGGGAACAGATCGTCTAAACCAAGAATTAGAGAATGGTCTAACTCTGTCAACAAACCCAGGGATTCCATTTTTTGCACCATATAATCAGATGGATAGATGATGCTATATGCTCCACCTCCTCCAGCTTGCACTCTAGCTAGCATTGACTCATTAGAGTCAAACACATCTGCAACTACTTTGATACCTGTTTCATCGTAGAAGCGGTCTAGCAAATCTTGGTCTGTATAACCTGCCCAAGTATATATATAGAGTAAATCTGAATCTCCCTGCATTCGGGGGTTAGATTTTACTTCAGCTAATCTCCAACCACAGCTAGAAAGAGCTGAAGCTGCGATGGTAGCTGCTGACGTTTTGAGAAATTGACGTCTAGAAGTGCGAGCATCTTGCTTGTTAATAGATGCAGCAATAACATTTCCCCGATATTTCTCGAAATTAGTTGGAGGCACTTTCAATAATTAATAATTAATAATTAATAATTAACAATTACCTCTTCTTTTCAAGGAGAGGATTAGACTCTTAAGGAAAATTTTTTCTCCTTTCAAGGAGAGGCTTTAAACCTTAATTATTCGGTAATTTTTCAATAGTGAAAATTTAGTTTACATTTTTGTTATCTTGTCTCGCTTAGAGCCAAACAATCTTGTTTTGCCCAATAAAGATAGATAGGGGTATCTGCGCTGGGCAAAGTTCCTTGTGTACTGGGCTGCCTGATCGTCATGCGATCGCCTGACAACAAATTTACATGATAATATACATGAGTCCCCATATACATAACATTTATTAATCTACCTTCAAAGCAATTTTCTGATATATCTAGGGAATAAAGACTTAGCTCTATTTTTTCTGGCCGCACACTGACGACTACGGTAGCACCTGCATAAATCTCTCCGTTTTTTGCCTCTTCACTAACTGTTGATTGTTGTACAACAATTTTAATACCACGATCTGTCTTAACTACTATATTTGAATGATCGATAAATTCAACTCTACCCTGAAATAAATTCGTTTCTCCAATAAAATCTGCTACAAAAGGACTTTCAGGCCGCTCGTAAATTTCTTGAGGAGAACCTATCTGCTCTATTCTACCTTCGTGCATCACGGCAATACGGTCAGACATACTCATAGCTTCTTCTTGGTCGTGAGTTACCATCACAAATGTAACCCCTAAATCTTGATGTAAGCTAGACAATTCCATTTGCATTTGTTTGCGTAGTTTCAAGTCTAGGGCACCAAGAGGTTCATCTAATAATAATACTGCTGGACGATTTACCAACGCCCTTGCTAAAGCTACCCTTTGTTGTTGCCCACCAGATATTTGATTGGGATAGCGATCGGCAAATTTTTCCATTTTCACCAGTCGTAAAACTTGTGCCACTTTTTCTTCGGTTTCAGTTTTTCCTACACGTTTAATTCGTAGTCCAAAGGCAATATTATCTTTGACGCTGAGATGATTAAATAGAGCGTAGCTTTGGAAAACAGTATTTACAGGGCGACGGTAAGGAGGAGTTTGATTCATGGATACTCCCCTAATCATTATTTCACCTGCTGATGGGGATTCAAACCCAGCAATTAAGCGTAATGTTGTAGTCTTGCCACAGCCAGAAGGGCCAAGAATACTAAAAAATTCTCCTTGACGGATATTCAGGTCCACACCTCTTACTGCTGTATGGCCTTCAAACACTTTGAATACTTTACGCAGTTCAACGTCATTTTGGGTGTCGGTTACTGTTGTCCCTATATTTAGTGCAGTTTGAGTCATGGTTGCTATGTCATAAGTGGGAAAGTTACTCTGGAAATCTGGGTCTTATTGAATTTAAGTGTAATATTTTTCAGTATTTTAGCAGTTCTGGCTATTGCGCTTCATCTATTTGGGTCAGGACTTATACCATTTTGATAAATGTTTGCTACAAATAGCTAGGATATTTCTTAGAAGTCAACCCACCCCTCGCCCCTCCCCCTCCCAGGAGAGGAAGTCAGGAAGACTGAGTCACATGGGAATAGTTTCAATACCAGTTTTTAGCTAGGAAATTCTCTTTTTCTCTTGTTGCGCTACTAGGTGCGACTGGTGTGGTCGCGGGGTCGCACCGCTCTCTTGGTCGATTGGATATGGCGAGGAGACCCGTTCTTACAGACCCGCTCCGAAGATCGCCATCCCACCCTACGGGAAGCTACGCTAACGACCGCTTTGTCAAAGGGACATCTCCTGCAAATATCTTTATAATCATGCTGATTATTCGTAACATTCTTTTTTCATGCATGGTATTACGCATAACCACTAAATATAGTAGGGGTTAACGGCCGTTAACCCCTACAAATTTTGAATTGTTCTGCTTTTTAGTTGTTTGTCTAGGAAATGAAAAATAAGATTTTTCATATTTTTAATCTCCTATTGCAAAAATCTGTTGGGCGGTTAATTTAAGCTCTGGAAATGTAGGATAAATAATTTTTTCATCTCCTCTAAATTGTTGTACTTGATATTCTTCGTCAATTAACTGATAAATTGACAAAGTAGGTTTTTTGGGTTGCCTATATAATGTTTTTCCCTAATCCTAAATAATCAACTATCCAATATTCTGGTATTTCTAAACCCTCATAATCAATTAATTTATGACCATAAATTACGCCAATTTGTACTCACAAGTTCAATAATTAGCTTAATTGTTTTTCATTGAGTAATTGTGGAACGTTTTTTCCATAAAGGCTCATCTTTTAAAGCAGATTCATCCAGAAAAATTACGTCTGGATTATCACCAGATTTATTTGTATCTATCGGTTTAACAACTGCTTGCCTGGGAATAATATAAGGAAGTTCAAGAAGTTCGATTTGTACTCCTAGTTTAAGGGCGAGAAAACCTGCTACTTGTTCGTGAGTTCCTGTAGACTGTATTTCAAAAACAACTCCATTGTGTAATTCATCAGTACCATAACCATCTGGATAGCAATCTGAAAATTCGTCTAAGGTCATTAATTGTGGGGTAGCTTCTACAATCATATTAATCTCTTTTATGTAATTTTATATTAGTTCTATTCTACGATATTAATTGAGCGTTACATTTTAGCTCTCATTTCTAGAAAATTTATCGAATAATGAAGGTTTAAAGCTTCTCATTTTCAGGAGATACAAGAAAAAAATACTTTTAGTCAATCCTATTATTTTCAGGATAGGTAATTATTAATTATTACAGCAGTTTTCGAGTTGATAAGGTACAAAATTTTATGTTTTTAGGAAACACCGGATCTGTGTTCTGGGAACAAGGAATGAATAAAAATTATAGATTAGTCTTAAACTTTACCTCACTATCCTCAAATTTGCTGTAATTGTTAATTATTGGATAATTCCACCTATCAATTTAGTTATTCTGTCAGTAAATAATCATCAGTAGGTGAAGGAGATGCCTCCGGTTTAGGAGATGATTTTTCTATTTGCACATCATCTTTTTTCTCAGTAGATTCTTCTAATTGTTCGGGAGATTTTTCAGATGATGGTTTAGCTGTTTCCGGTTCATCTTTTTTTTCAGTAGATTCTTCTGTTTCAGCAGATGATTCTTCCGGTTTTTCTTGTTTTTCCCATTCTGCAACTGGTTTAGTTAAAACATTTTTGAAATTGACAGATAATAACAAAACAGACACCTCTTTTGGCGGTTCTCCTTCAGCTTCTACTTGAGAATATATAGAAGTACCATCAAAATCTGCTTTTCCTAAAAACAATCTCCTAGTTCGCTCATCTTGAAGTTTAATTTCTACAGTAATTTCTGGTTTTTCTAAACCATATTCAGATAACTGAGAAACAGGAGTATTAATAGAGCGATCGCTTTTTAATCCTGTTATTTGGTCTAACAAAAATTCTACTGTTAGTAAATCAGCTTCTTTTTCTGTAGGTCCAGTTATTTTCCAAGTTGCTTCTTTGGCATTTTCATCCTTTGTTAAAGTTAATATTTCTGATTCTTGTTTGATAGTAATAGCCTGAATTTCTTCTGACTTAAAATTAAACACCTGTTTTTGTTGTTCTTGCAATTCAGCTTGTTGCTGCTTACCTCTAATTTCATAAAAATAAACAAACCCACCTAAAGCAAGTGCTGTTAATATTAATGTTAAAGTTGTTTTCTTGATTTTCATAACATTTACGAGTTCTGAAAAAAGTTTTCTTCTCGAAGTAAATTAAATTTCAATCCTACATTTTGAACTTTAAAACGTAGTAGAAAGAATAAGGAGTCAGGAATCAGGAGAAAATAACGGTTGCCAATAGAAATAAAACAAATAAATAATTAAGTATTTATGTTTAATATTTTTCTGATAATTTGAGTTTGAAAAAGTTCAACTCCCTTCGGGAGAAGGAATAGGCAACAGGCAACAGTTAAATAAGGACTGGGAGAAGAAAAAAATCTTTTGCCTGTTCTTGGGGTAAGTTAAGTAGGTAGGAACGAAAAAAACAAAGTATGTAATAAAAAGTCAAGTAGCTCATAAGTCTCTTTCCTTTCCTAGGTCATGCTGCGCAAACAGCTCCTGCTGCCCTCTGCCTACTGCCTTTGTCTAAAAATAAACTTTAACGCCTAGCCTACCTACTTAGTCTAAACTCAAGTCTTTAAAGACTGTGTCAAAGTTGTTTTTTGTAATAATATAGTATAGTGATACAGTATGTTTAATATTTTTTGAAAGAGTCACAAATCTAATGAGGAAATTTCAATATTTATGAATATTAATCCAGCTTCTTATTTGCCTTTGCCACCTGGTAATTTAGGATTACCTTTTATTGGAAAAAACAAAATATTTCCAAAGAATTATCAAGACTATATAAAAGAAATGTACGAAAAATATGGTCCTATTTATCAAAGCAGAATTCGAGGTAAAAAATTTATTTACTTTCAAGGATATTAAGCTGTAAAATTTGTTTTCATTAGTTAAAACAAATACTTTACATCACCTATCATTTTCAAAAATTATCAAATAATTTTTGGTCAAACTGATATTACTAGGTTGGTAGGTAAAGAACATAGAGATAGACAAAAACTATTAGATCAAGTTCTCAATAAGCAAGGGCTAAATAACTATATTAATACCATTCATAATTTGAGTCAAGGCTATTTTTTAAAATGGATAAAATCTGATTTTGTAGATTTATATTTTGAAATAAATAATTATACTTTAGACCTTGTTTTGAAATTATTGCTAGGTATAGATTCTGCTTCATAAAGTGAAATCGGTAATTATTTAAAAGACATGAAGTCAGGATTAAATACCATTCCGTTAGCTTTTCTTTGGACTAAATTAGGTTGTGCTTTAAAAAGTAAGGATAAATTATTTAATCAATTTGAACAAATCATTGTAAAAAGACAGAAATAGAGTGATTTTGCTTCAGATGTATTAGGTATATTACTTACAGTTCGAGAACAAACGCATAACCAAATAACTATAACAGAAATAGTAGAACAAATGGTTAATCTTTTATCATTAGGAAAAAAGGAATTAAGTTCAGCATTAACTTCTTTTTTGATTTTAACAACAGAGCATTTAGATGTTTTAAACTTACTTCAAATAGAACATGAAAAATTGGATAAATTAGAACCACTATTTTTCGCTAAATTAAAGAAAATGGTTTATCTAGAAGAAGTTATCAAAGAAGTATTACGGCTAGCTCCTCCTGTGAGTGGTGGACTTCTCGAAGTTCTTCAAGATTGCTCTTTTGAGGGATTCCGAATTCCTAAAGGATGGAATGTAGGTTATCGAATTAGTTCAGTTCTTCAAGACCCAGAAATATATAAGCAACCAGAAAGATTTAATTCAGAACGGTTTAATCTTGTAAATGCTGAAGATCAAAAGAAACCTCTTTGTTATATCCCATTTGGAGGTGGTGTAAGGGAGCGTATAGGCAAAGAATTTGCTTATTTGGTCATCAAAATTTTTATATCTACCCTACTAGATAATTGTAGTTGGAAATTTAAAGAGAATCAAGATTTGACAATTAATACATTTCCTGTTACTCGCCCAGCAAATAAAATAGAAGTTTGCTTTACGCAAAAGTAAATTAACTGCCAAAATCTACAATAAAATGGCCTTGCTTACCTACTGTGAAAACCGATGCATCACCGTAGACTTCTGATGCCTTTAAAGACCCTAAACTCCAATTATAAATGATTTGTCACACTAGATTGTAATTTTTTCTCTTGCTGAAATCTCTTATGACTTTTCACTTTTACCGTAAGGATTCAACTATTAGTATTCAGCTTTTCCTGCGGAATGCTGCGCAAATAGCTTTTGAACTTAATACTTACTAAGGTTAGTTGATGACTTTTTTCTTAATAACTTTTAATTCTCCTTGGAGACTAATTTATCGTTCCAAAATAATGAGTTAATGGCTGATAGCTGACTGCTGAATGCTTACCTTTTACCTGTCTCCCTTTCTCTCAAATATTAATCTTTTCCAACTTTCTATTACTATAAATTTTAATTTATTGTCTTCGCCACCATATAATTCCACCAATTGTAAAGCCTAAAAATGGTAAAATTACTATTGCCATCCAACTTAAAAATCTAGCTCGTACTAACCTCATTGCAATACGACGGTTTGTGGTTTTTTTCGGACTAATAGAAAGTATTTTTTCTTCTGGTTTACCTAACCAAGAAACTGAGTTAAGAAAAACATCTTTATTGAGTTGTTGTTGAAACCAACCGTTTGTAGCAAATTGAGAATTTCCTAACACTACTAAACGTGCTTCTTCAGATGTATTTTCTGATTTTTCTACTGTTTCTGTCGGGTCAAATTCATCTGGTGGTTGACCAGGAAGTGGGGGAATAACTTCTGCTGAAGTTATCTCTTTTTGCTCTTCTAACTCGGAAGTAGAAGTTGCCACAGGTTCATTCGGTGGTTGACCAGGAAGTGGAGGAATGGGAGTAAGGTCTAATCCTGTTTCATCACTTTTTTCTACAGTAGAAGAACGAGTAAAAGCTACACCTATTGATAATGGTCCAAGGCGATCGCGACCCTCATTAAACTGTAACTGACCCCTTAAATCTGTTTCGGCCCAACTTTGGTCATTAGTCCAAATTAGAGGACTTTCTACTATTCCATCCACTGTTTCACTTTCTATAGGCCGTGCAAAAGGATATAATGAAATACCATTACTAAAATCATCAGTAATAGGATGTTCTCCATAGCTGCTAACTAATACCACCCAAGGGTCAAGACCTACTAACCGACCAATACTTGGGTCATCTATTGCTAGGCGATCGTCAACTAATACTCCCCACTCTTCAAATAAATCATCTAATTCTGGGTCGGTGCTTGGGTCTAACATAATAAACACACCACCACCTCCATCTAAATATTCTTTTAAAGCGGTAACTTCTGCCTCTAAAAATTCTCTTTGCGGACCAGCAATAATTATCACATCTGCATCTTCTGGCACTTGAGAAATACTTGCCAAATTTATCGACTCTACTATATATTTTTTATTTTCAAGAGCTTTTAGAGCTTCGGAAAAGCCTCTTCCCCCTTCTTCTAATTCCCTTTCACCGTGACCTTGAATAAAGTATATTGTTAAAATTTTGCCACCGAGTATTTCTTCTATGCTGTTAGTTAGTTTAGATTCTGTGAGAGGTTCTAGTTTTCTACTAATAATAACTTCTTTTCTTTCTCCTGCTTCGAGATGAATTTCTCCTAATTGTTTTACCCCAAATTCATTAGCTTTTCCTGGTTGTTTCTGGGGGTCTACTAACTCAAAATTAAATTTACCATTTCCTTGTCTTTGATAGTTTTCTATTAGTTGAGTATATTGAGGATTTTCTCCTCGATCGAATATCCAAAGTTTAACTGGTTGTTCGAGATTTTCTAATACTTCAATTGTTTGAGGCGATAATGTAAATTTTTGATTTTCAGTAAAGTCTATTCTAGTTTGATAACGAACTGCTAGAAAGTTAATTAGTGCCAAGATAATCAATACTGAAATAGTAGCAAAAATTGCGTTTGTCCCTGCTTCGGTTGCTCGACCACTCCACCAAGTTGTAGTTGAGTTTTGTTCTACAGAATAAGCTTGATAAAAAATCCACAAACCAATTATGACTATGCCAGTAGTGATTAAACTTAATGGTATAGGTTCCCAAGTTCCTGAAACAACACCTGCTGATACACCGATAATAGTTAAAATTGGTCCTAGCCAAAATATATAAGTCCAAGTACTTTTGATACTGTTCATATTATCTTTTTTTCTATCTGTAAATTGTCTTGAATAGGAAATCAGGAATAATAAAGTTTTACGGAAGTTAAAAGTAAAAAGTAATATTTTATAGGCTCAAAACTCTAATGCTAAACTAATTTCAGGAAATTATTTCACATCTAAAGTTTGAAACTCTTTGTAACACTCTTTTTTCAACTTAGTATAACACAGAAATAATATTATGAATAAATTTAGGGATTTATGCAATAAATTATTTACTTATTCCCTTTGTTTTTCATTACTGAATAATTAAGGTTTAAAGCCTCTCCTTTAAAGTAGAAAAAAGCGGTTGAGGGATGGCGAGGTCCCCTCGCCATATCCAATCAACCAAGACAGCGGTCGATCTTCGGAGCTTCCCGTAGGGTGGGATGGCGTACTTCGGAGCGGCTCTGATCAGAGCGGGTCTCCTCCCCATAATCGACCAAGAGAAGATTTTTTTTTCTTTTAGTAAATTCTCTTCTTTTCAAGGAGAGGTAATTATTAATTATTAATTGTTGAAATATCAGCATCAAATAAATGAAATGTAACAATATTCGGTGATTTAGTATAACTCTTATTTTTATCATATTTTTTTAATTCTCTACTCCTTCCAAAATACCCACTAAAACTTCACCTAAATCTTTTATGTCCTCTGGTATTCTAAATAAATTAATATCTTGTGTAATTTGTTGTTCGGCTTTATTTAATTTACCAAAACGCCAGACATATCCCATTGTTACTGCGCCATATAAAATATTGTTTTCTTCGACTTCAGCTAATGCAATTAACTCTACAGATAGCTGAGTAAAACCTCTAGTAAAATCGTCATTTTTAGCTTTAATAACTAATAAATTATTCTGAGAACGCAGTAAATAATCCAAACTACCTTTTAACCAATCATTGACTTTCAAAGGATATTCAATTCTTAACTGACAATGACAATAATGAACAATTTCCAATAAAATTGGAGAGACTAAAATTTCTCGTCTAGCAGTTTCATTACTTAAATTCACAAAGGGTAAAATATTTTTTAGTTTATTCTGTATTTCCGATAAACATTCTAATGTTTTTGTTGTCCTTGGCAAAGATAAATCAGATTTAACTAATGAATAATTTAACTCTGCTAAGATTTCATCAGCTTCATAAGGTAACTCAAAATAAGACCGAAAAGTATAAGATTGATCTTCCTGTAATATTTTTATTTTAGGCATTGCGAGACTCCATTAACTAAGTTATCAGTTATCAGTTATCAGTACCTCCTGGAATAGGGGACTATTAACCTTATTTATTGGTCAGAATAAATGGCTTCAATACCATTTTTTAGGTCAGAAATTAAGTAGGTAAGTGAAAAAAATTACAACTACGTCCGAAGCGACTGGAACGGAGTGGAAGGAAGCAATATCAAGGGTTTTGACTACATCAACATTTTGTTGAATAGCGAAGTTTATTTGCGCCTACCTACTTATCTCTTTTGTCAAAAAGACATCCTTACATTATTTTTTCACCGTTAGTATTATACCTATATTTCCCTACTCCCTATTCTCAAAAATTTCTATCCCCACTTTGCATTAATTCTACCTGGTTATGTTTCCCAAAGTTATGACGCTTCAACCCAATAAATATAATTTCGCCTATTGAATGGTTAGTGAGAGGAATTAAGAGTTGTCTGTCAAACATTCCTAATACTTTTCAAGCATCTAAATTTGACCAGTTTATCTATGGCAAGTTTGTAGGAAATGAAAGTGAATACCGTCTAGTTTCGCACAGTGAAAGTTTAAAGAATAATATCTCATAGCTGGAAGATATACATGAAAAAAATTATTACTTTTGGGGAATTTAAAGTAGCGATCATAATCGCCAAGCTGTAGAAATTTGTGGGAATAATACTTCTATTTTGCCAAAAAAACAAATTATACTTACTCAAGCTGCTCTTGCTAGTAGTCGGGATAAAAAAACACCTTTGTTGAATGGAAACAGCTCATTTTTCCAGCACCGTTATATTTTTGTTTATGAAGCAGAAATGGCTGAATTTAACAATCTATTTTTTTGGTTATTAGTAGCTTTGAATGATATATCAATACCAACTTTCAGTGATGTCAATTTGCCTTATCATTATGAGAAAAATTCCTAAATTTTGGGAAAATAAAGCTTTTTTAACTTATTACCAAAAGATGAAAAAGTAAAGATTCCAATAGAAAAATTTTGTGAAGAGCTTCCCGAATATGTGAAAAAGATTTCGCTTCAAGCACTAGCAGTAATTTTGAATGGTAAAAGACTATTGCTTACTGGAGAACAAGAGGAAAAAGACTAATTACTTATTAATTCTCTATAGTATTTTCCTTTTCCTCCCTACTAATGCACATAATAAAATATCTTTAGCTATAGGTTAGGTTGACCCTGAATACTGTAAGTGGGCACAAATAATAGTTAAGCTAGATAGTTCTTCAATACATTTACGGGTTTGGCGTTAGTTGGAGAAATCACGAGGGATAATTTTAAAAATCTGTTGATCGAACAACTTTTTCCTATTCTAGATATAGAAACTTTTAATCAAAGTAATTTAAAGCAATATTGGCAGAAAAATTTTCCTGATGCACTAGATTCTTTGAATTTATATTTATTAGAAAAATAGAGAGGTATTTTCCATATTCCTGAGATTGCTAATGGTTTAGAACTTATATCATGTCCGGATAATTAGTGATAAAAAAAAGTTTCTCTTTACTTCTTCTTTCTTCCCTCCTGACTCCTGATTCCTTAGTCGTTTATTTATAACTGTTCAACCGGACATGATATTACTAATTATGAAGCTAGTAAGCTTTATATGACTTGTCTAGAATTACACTCATCAACCTATGAACAAAGTTTGCCACTATTGGAATCTATGATTGAAAAGAGCATCAGTTTTCTAGAAGAGAGAGTTAAGTTTCAGACAGATAATTTTATGGCAGTTTATCAATGGTTTAATTCTCTATATTTTCAAGATAAATCCCCAAGCAAATTTACGGATAAGTCTCTGACAAATTTTCAGATAAACCTCTAGATCCGTTTGAATTATTTTTAACCTCAAGGAAAGTCCCAAATAATAGCTTGAAAGATTATCTAGAGACTTATCTAGAGAAAGTTGAGTTCCTTTTTTCTTTACGAGGACTATATAAAACGGAAGATTTTTCTGGATAAAACTATAGGAAAAGGTTTTCCTGTTGAGATTCTAGAAACATGGCTCAAACTATTGAATACTCACTCAGAAGGTCAAGAGGTAGAAGCAGAATTTATGATTAGTAAAGCTTGGTATTTTCTAAATCATAAAACACTCAGATAAATGCGATAAAATCTAACAGACACTTACAAAAAATATGTAGGCAAATTTATTCAGTGGGCAAATCAACAGGAGCGTTTAGATTTAACTCTATTGAGTTAATTAGTGGAGGACTTATTGAGTACATCACTGAAATCTGGTGTCGGTAAAAATCAATTGATGAAAGTCTATAGAATTTGTTAATGTCTGAAGGTGTATTATCAAAGTTGAGCAATGAAGATTGTCTGAAGTTAATAAATGTTCACAGGTATTTAGGTGCAAATACATTATTGTTACCATTAACCAATTTAGATGACAGAGTGAAAAATTTTTCTCTGGAAGAAAAGAAGTATTTGGAGAAATATAAAAGAGAAATAGTAGATCCGTTTCAAGACTTTCTACTTAATCAATAACAAGACACTTATCTTAAGCTTTATTTACACACACTCTCTGATTTTTTCCTATCAGTCAAATACACTACTAGCAGGCAAGAGGCCCACAGTACAGTCATAAAAAAACCTTCTCCCTTATGAACCTTTCTTTCCCTTCTTCCTTCTTTCTTCCTCCTTCCTCCTTCCTCATTAAGAACGCTGGAACCGTAAAGCATCAATTGATTGAGCAGTTAAAAATACTCCCAAAACAATATAACTCAACAACATAATTATGCTGCTAGTATCCACAAGTCCCTGAATAATATTAGTGTAATGTGTCAGCATTGATAAATGTCTTAATGCCTCTGCTAAAGGACCACTAACATTATTTGCTACAACATCAATTACCCACAAAAATAATACTAAAGCAAAGGTAAGAATGGCAGACAAAATTGTACTATCTGTCAAAGAAGAAATAAACATTCCTAATGATAATACTGCTCCAGCTAGTAAAATTAAACCTCCATGTCCTAACAAAAGTAAAACTGGCGAAATAGGTGGTTCAGCAGCACCAATAGCAATAGCTTCTAACCCTAACAATGGCAATACCATAGAAATATAAAATGTTAATACAGCTAATAATTTTCCTGTTGCTACTGCCCAGTTAGTTATAGGTGAAGTTGCTAATAATTCTAAAGTGCCTCGTTTTCTTTCTTCTGCATATAAACTCATGGATAACATCGGCAGTAAAAACAAAGAAAGAGAACCCATAATACCCAAATAAGCCTTCAAAAATTCGTAGGGCGCATCGACTGGCGGTTCAGTAATTCCTAATTGGTCTCTAGTCGCAATTTGTTGAATAATTCCATCAGGTCCTAATAAAATAGCAACTAAAAAATATCCTGCCAATAACCAAAATATTCCTGTAATTGCATAAGCTAATGGTGATGCAAAATATCCTTGTAACTCTTTTCTATAAATTGCCAAAATATTGCTAATTACTACTAGCATTGCTTAATATCCTTTTGATTTTTTTGTGGTCTGGAAGTGATACCATTTTGAAAAAATAATGGTAAGCATTTCCTGCGGAATGCTGCGCAAACAGCTATTAGCATTCAGCATTCAGCATTCAGCATTCAGATGCATGAACGTACAGGACTTACTAAGGTTAGCTTGTTACCTTTTTCTTTCCTGCGGAATGCTGCATAAACATAATTTTAAATTCTCCTTCTCAGATAATAAGTTAATAACTGATAAATGATAAATGATAACTGATAGCTAATTACTGAATGCTTACAAATAATGTTACGAATAATAAGTGTGATTAAAAGGGAGGTGCAGGAGATATCCCTTTGATAAAGCGGTGAGACCCTGCGACGACTCCAGTCGCAAGCGTTCGGAACCCGGTGAGGTCTCCTTGCCATGGGAACCCCAACCAAGAGAGGGAACGCGCACCAAGAGAGAAAGAGAATTTCCGACCTAAAAACTGGTATTAAAGCCATTCATTCTGACTCCTGACTTCTGACTCCTAATAAATACCCTAGTTATTTGTAGCAAATATTTATCAAATTTATTGTAGGCGATCGCCTCAATTTTTCTTTTCTTCTTGAGCATCTGTTTCTGTCACATCTTGCCAAGGATCGGGAAGAGGATTTTGATTTTTCTGAAGTTCAATATTTCGGTCATTATTCACTTTATCTATGACAGAATTTGCCGATGCTTCAATCGATGAATTTTTAGGAATATCACCTGTAGTTAACCCTAAGAAAACATCTTCTAAACTAGCACGAGTTCGGCGCAACTCGCATAAACTCAAACCATTTGTAACTATAGTATTAGCAATTTCTTTTCCTGGTTCCATATCTGGTTGAGATTTTATTTGTATTCTGAAGCGACTTTCATTATCTGACTTAATTTTTTCTAGAGATTGAACCCCCGGAACTTCAGCTAATAACTTTAATCCTGTTTCCATTGCCTGATTTTCTCCCTCAATTTCTACTTCATATCCCCACCCACTTGCTGATTTATTACTCATTTCTTCAGGACTACCTGTAGCGACAATTTCACCATAATTAATAATCGTCACTCGATTACAAGTCATACTAACTTCCGGCAAAATATGAGTAGACAAAATAATTGTATGGTCATTAGCAAGACTCTTAATCAAATTCCTAACTTCAATAATTTGTCTAGGGTCAAGACCAACAGTAGGTTCATCTAATATAATTACTTGCGGGTCGTGTACCAAAGCTTGAGCAATACCAACCCTTTGTTTATAACCCTTAGAAAGTTTTCTAATTAATATTTTCCGCTTATCTAATAACCCACATCTCTTCATTGCCACCTTAACTTTAGAAGAGCGATCGCCCGCAGGAACACGTTTAATTCTTGTCACAAAAAATAAAAAACTTTCCACAGTCATTTCTGGATACAAAGGCGGAATTTCTGGTAGATAACCAATCAATTGTCGTACTGCCATAGAATCTTCATGGACATCATAACCAGCAATTTTAGCCGTGCCACTCGTAGCAGGCAAATATCCAGCTAATATCCGCATTGTTGTAGTTTTACCTGCACCATTCGGACCTAAAAATCCCAATATTTCTCCTTGTTGTACAGCAAAGGATACCTCCTTAATTGCTGAGGTTGAACCATAAATTTTGCTTAACTTCTCAACTTCAATCATTATGACCTTAAATAAGCGATTAAGTCTAAACTTTTAATGATAAACTATTAATAGGTAGATTACCTCAAATATTGGGTAAAAATATAGCTTTGCTAACTGACTATAAAATCCGATAAAATCATCATTTACTATTTTATACCAGTGAGTTTATTCTAAATTTTTCAAGACAAAACTAGCTATCAATATTGTTTGTCTTAACTTTAAAAAGCATTCCGATACGAAAAATACCGATCGCTAGTTAATAAAAAATTAGTTTAACTTTAACTTTAGGTGAAAATATCATGTTAAAAATTAAAACCATACTAGCCATATTAGCAGTAGCCACATTCCTACTACCCAGCAATCAACTATCAGTTAAGGCCAACCCAACTTCCTCAGAAAATTCTACCCCAACAGAACAGACAAAAGACACCGAACAACCAAAAAATATATACGAACAGGCCAAACAAGAACTACCTGATGACCTTTACACACTGTATCGAATCGTTGACCGTATTGCTAGAGCTAATGGACTTGATGAAAAACCTTGGCGAATAATCATATTTCCCAAATATGAAATCAATGCCTTTGCTACAGAAGTTAATCTCATTGCAATGTACAATGGTATCCTAGACCAACTTGTAGGCGATGCCTCTGCCATAGCTTGTATAGTTGCCCACGAAATGGCACATCATACTGAAAGGCACATAGCTTTAGCCCCAGTAGAAAAACTTGCTTTGATCGAAAAAATTGAACAAGAGGCTCAACAAGAAGTTTTAGCAGAAAAACAGGATGCTCAAGCAGAGGCAACTGGTACGTCTATCGGAGGTACTGCAGCTAGAGTATTTGGAGGCAGAGCAGGGAGAGTTGGTGGTGCTGTTTTGGGCAATGCTAGTCGTCAACGCACTAAAGCAAGCCAAGAAAAAATAAATGAAATTGTTGCTCAGAAAAAAGAAGAATTAGAACAAACTTTGGCTGAAGAAGGCCGTAAAAGAGAATTGGAAGCTGACGAAAAGGGATATTTGTATTCAGCAAAGGCAGGTTTTGAACCAGAAGGTTGTTTAAGAGCAATGAATGTTTTGCTGCAAACTCCAAGCGCTGAATTTGATACTACTCATCCCGCTGTACCTAAACGTATTGAAGCTCTAAAAGATTTAATGGTCAAATCTCCAGCAACATCTCTAGTAGAAGAGGCTAAAGCCCTTATTTCTCAAACTGAACCTTTGAGTTATGATTTTTCTAAAGATGGAGCATCTTTGAGAGTTAATTCTAGCCGTGGTGGTTCCTCCGCAGATGATATAGAACGTTTATTTGATTATTAGACATCTGGTAAAAATCAAAAAGAAAATCAATTCTTATCCATAAATTATCAATTATTTCCCTCCTGGGAGGGGTTCGGGGTTGGTTCCCTGTTGCCAGATAAGCTGTTGCCTGTTGCCTCTTTTCTGGAGATGTTTATTGACATCCTCTCTGGTCTAAAGACGCGGAGATTCCTACCGAACCTTAGTTCTTCGGCGAGTTTACGTTTTGCTAGCGCAAAGCTCCGCTAATACAGGGTGCTGCTTCCTTGGCGGTAGTCTGATGCTTCCCTCCACGTCTGTTTTGAGTCTCCGCAATTTGCAGCTCCTCCTCCGGAGGCATGTCCAAGGAGCGACTAATATATTTATAGCAATGAGCGCTGGCATCTTTACATATTACATAAATATTGATAATGTAACATAAAAGTAACTGTATGAGCTGTATTTTTCATAAATTAGGCGATCGCTAAAGGTTAAAGTTTTAAGGATGCGTCGCATCCTTAAAACTTTAACCTTTAGCGATCGCCTAATTTATGAAAAATACAGCTCATACAGTTACTTTTATGTTACATTATCAATATTTATGTAATATGTAAAGATGCCAGCGCTCATTGCTATATTTTTGATAAATTGCTAATTATTACTTGAGTTTATCAATAATTTTAATTAGAGTTTTTCCAGGCTTTAAATAATCTTTAAGAGTATCTAAATAAGTGACAAGGATTTGTAAGATAACACAACATATCGACAGTCTTTGCCCAGACGACTATACTTATCCGCACTATTGGCAGTCGATAAATTTTCGGATTATCATAGAGAAAAAAGAAACTTGAATTCATCAAACTAGGTAAGGTGGATAAAAATCACAAAACTTACTATTAGTTATGAATAATATCAAATCCGTTTAATCGCGCGATAAAAAACTTTCCTATCCTCTTCCTTCTTCTTACCTTCTGTACGTCGTCAATCCGACGGCTTCCCCGACCTAAGGACTTACTCCTCCGTCGTTATTTATCAGTATTCAACCGGACATGATATAACTTAATATTTGCTAATTGTACTATACTTTTTCCTTATTCTTTAATTAATTATGTGGACGATCGGTCAAAATAAAACTCATAAACAGAAAAACTGTATAGGCAAAATAATCTCGCAAAAAATCATTCAAATTACAAGCATATTACTATTATTTTGCTTATCATTTCTACTGGTTATATTTATCATTCCTACAACTAGAGCTTCAACAACTAATATTTCAGCAAACCCACAACAAATTATTAGTGCCACAGAAATAGATGATTCTTATGAAAAATTAATTGATGGTTCTGAGAAACTAGAAGGGATGTTTACAATTTATAGAGATGAAGAAACAGGTAAAACATTAATGGAAGTTAAACCAGAGCAACTTAATAAAAACTTCCTTTCTATAATTACTTTAGAATCAGGTATTGGTGAGGCAGGTTTAATTAGTGGCTTACCAATGGGTGACTTTATCTTTCAGTTACAGAAACGTCAAAACCGAATTCAATTTGTGCTGCCAAATCTCAATTTCAGGACTAATGAATTAGACCCTCAAGCTCGTTCAGTTAAACGTTCTTTTAGTGATTCAGTTTTATATTCTCTGCCTATTGAAGCAACTCATCCTCAAAGAAAAACATTGTTGATTGACTTAGATGATTTATTAATAGGAGAAATTAATTTACCATCATTAGAAAAAAATTTGCCTGATGACTACTCAATAGACCGAACAAAGTCTTATATTAGTGATGCTAAAGCATTTCCTTTAAACATAGAAATGGAGTCAGTTTATGGCATCTTAAATGAAGATAATACAGAATATTTAGCATCTGTGCCAGATAGCCGTGCTTTTAACCTCAAAGTTCGCTACAGTTTCTCAGAATTACCAATAAATAATGGTTATATTCCTCGATTAGCGGATGAAAGGGTAGGTTATTTTATTAGCGCTTATAAAAATATTTCTGACAATAATAGTCGTGAACCCTTTGTTCGTTATATTAATAGATGGCATCTGGAAAAACAAATTCCTAGCGCACCTTTATCTCCACCCCTAGAACCGATAACTTTCTGGATAGAAAATACAGTCCCAATCGAATATCGCAATGCCATTAGAGAAGGAATTTTAATGTGGAATAAAGCTTTTGAAAAAGCGGGATTTATTAATGCTATTCAAGCCAAACAAATGCCTGATGATGCTACTTGGGACCCGGCTGATATTCGTTACAATACAATTCGTTGGTCTACTACTTTTGACTCTTGGTTTAAAGGACTAGGCCCTTCCCGTGTAAATCCATTAACAGGGCAAATTTTAGATGCAGATATTATTCTAGATGCAGGAATTATTAGGGGTATTAAATATGGCGAAATAGGCGGCCTAATTTTACAAAATCAATCTCTGGCTGAAGCTTTTCAAACCAAGGATGGAAAAAGTTACAATCCCTGTGTATTAGATATGTATTCTCGCTATTTAGGAAATTTAGAAAGTGATACAAAAGATAATATTTCAAACAATAGCATAGAATCTATTATTCCTAAATCTCTACAAGCAAAATATCAATCTTCTCGGAAGTCGTTATCATCACATTCTCACTCATCAGAACATCTTTGTTTTGGTTGGGAGTCATCTCAACAGTTAGCAGTAGGAGCGATGGCAATGGATGTTTTGCAAAATATCAGACCTAACAGTACAGAAATGGAGAAATATGTCAATCAGTTTTTAAAATATCTTACTGCTCACGAAGTCGGACATACTCTTGGTCTCGGACATAACTTCCACGGTAGCACTATGTTGGAACCAGAACAGTTGAATGATACTAGCATTACTCACACAAAAGGGTTAGTAGCATCTATAATGGATTATGTACCAGTCAACCTAGCTCCACAGGGAACAACACAAGGAGACTACTTTCCAGTTATAGTTGGTCCTTATGATGAGTGGGCGATTGAATATGGTTACAAACCCAGTGGAATAGCTAGTTATATTGGTGAAAAAACATTTTTACAAGAAATTGCAAGCCTAGCAGTACAACCAGAACTATCTTATGCCGCTCATGAAGATGCTAATGATATTGATCCTGCAGCAAATACATTTGACCTCAGTAGCAATACATTAATTTATTCTCAGTGGCAACTAGATAACGCCCGGAAGATTTGGAAAAATTTAGAAAAGCGTGTTCCCAGAAGTGATGAAAGTTATAGCGATATCAGAGTAATGTTTGATACGGTCTTGTCTTATTATTTCTGGCAAATATATGATGCTGCTTTGTACATAGGGGGTCAGTCGTTTAACCGAGAGAGTATCAAAAACGTTAATGGTCGTTTGCCATTTGAACCAATACCTGTAGATATACAACGCCAAGCATTAGAAGTACTAGATAAATATGTTTTTAGTGAGGATGCGTTTCAGTTCTCACCAGATTTGCTGAACAAGTTGGCACCGTCACGTTGGCGACATTGGGGAAGCTATGGTTGGTTGTTTCCTATAGACTATTCTATTCAAGATCGTATCTTATGGCGGCAACGAATAGTTTTACGATCGCTCCTTTCTGATATTCGTTTGACTCGTCTACGAGATTTGGAGTTGAAAACAACTCCAGATAATGCTTTGAAATTACCGGAACTTTTTGATACTCTGCAAAATAGTATCTGGACCGAAGTTTTAGAGTCTAGTGGTGGAGAAGTTAAGATTTCTAGTATGCGTCGCTCCCTGCAACGGGAACATTTAAATCTGCTAATTTCAATGGTATTGCGTAATCGTACTGTGCCTGAAGATGCTAGAAGTTTAGCTTGGTATAAACTGCGACAACTCAATGAAGATTTGGAGAAGCTAATTAAAAAGCGGGGTAAGAAAATGAATCTCTATATAATAGCACATTTGGAGGAAACACGCGATCGAATTGTGAAAACTTTGAATGCACAATTACAGTCTAATTAGTAGGTGGCAACACATATGGTAGGGTATAGTAATAGTTAGGGTCAACTAGAATCTTAGCCAATTTTTAAGATTTTATAGCCTCTTGCAATGGCATAATTTTTTTAACCGTTCAGCTTGTCTATCTAGAATTATCTTTGTTTTGTGCACTGGAAACTCTTGCATAAATGCAAGCTATCACATCTGGTTTAGAATTGTAGTCATCCGTGATGATAATTGTACGAGAAGGCAATTGATAACCTGTTAAATTCCCTTGTTTCCACCACCTCCAGACTGTTAATAACTTATTCCTACTTTTTTCACATAGTCTGAGAGTTTCATGTCTATAGATTAACATGAATGACTATATTTGTGTTAAAATTTTGCAATACCAAATCCACGCAAAGGTAGTTATATCATGTTCCCCCTCTGAGGGAGCTACGAATTGCGGACGGGTCAGTTATAAATAAAATTTAAGGACTGACAGTACCGAAAGTACCAAAGAAATACTGAAATTATAAATACCCCCAATACCAATATTTCCTCTTTTTCTCCTTTCTTCCCTCCTGAGGAGGTGACTTCCCCTCCTGGGAGGGGGAGGGGCGAGGGGTGGGTAGACTCCTGAGGACTCACAACAGTTATTTATAAGTATTCAACCGTTAGCGTAGCTCCCCCTCCGGGGGAGCATGATATTATATCAAATCCGGTTAATTGCACATAAAAAAATTCTCCAATCGTCATAAGTAGGCCCATCTTTGTAATCCTCTCTCCTCCTGACTCCTGACTCCTGACTCCTGACTCCTCCTGAGTTAACCATTCTATAACTGTTTAACCGGACTTGATATTACATCTCTCTTTGTCGATTGGATATAGCAAGGTCTCCTCGCCATTCCACCCTTCGGGAAGCTCCCCTAACAACCGCTTAATCTATATTTTTGGCCTTAAGTATAAAATTTGATCGCTCGCAGATATTGTAAATATTGAATCTTTTTTTTTCTTTTTTTTTATGCTTCTCTTCTTCTACTCCTGCGTACAATGTAGCAATATTTTATGAAATTGGGATAATATCATGTCCCTTTAATAGCGCGATAGAACTCCGTTGGATGCTCCGTGTTAGATGTCGCAGTTTGCGATTCGCATTCGGTGACCAAGAGCGTTAACGGAAAGCAGTAGCATGACCTTAGCGCAGCTCCGACCAAGGAGATAGGATGCGTTGTGCGCCAGCTAAACAAAAACTTTCTTCTCCTCTTCCTTGTTTTTTCCTCCTGATATAGAATCCGGTTATACAGTAATTGCAAAATTACTTTCTCTTAATACAGATGTTCTACTGAATACAAATTTAAAAATTCATGCTATTTCAATCTTTTCTTTCTCCTGACTCCTGACTCCTGAGGACTGACTCCTAGAGCGATACGATAACTAATTACCCGGATTCTATATGACTCCTCCCTATGGTTTCTCAGAAGCAATGATAATTACAGTGGTTTACAGCGCTTTTCAGATTGGTGAACTACATATTCAAAACAATAATACTTGTAGGGACGTTCCATGGAACGTCCCTACTATGGTCGATTCAAATGAAAACTGCTGTAATCAGACATGATATCAATCTATCTATGTCCTCAGCAATTCTTTCTTTACTATAAGTAAAAAATATTAAATAATTGTAAAAATTATAAAAATAATATAAAAGACGCGATCTAAACTGCATTTATCAAAATTTTACTTTAGTAAAGCGACAAATAAAATCACGGGAATCCATAATTACATATAAAAATGACTAGATAAATGTATATCATAATTTTTACAAAAATATATAAAGATAGAAATTAATAGATTAAGTAGGTAAACACGAAAAAAAACAAAGTATGTAACAAAAATTAAAGTAGCTCAGAAGCCTCTTTCCTTCGGCTTTCTGCTCTCTGCCTACTGCCTTTCTCTAACGAAAAATTTTAACGTTTACCTACTTATATTAAAGTTGATTGACAAATGTGCCATGATGTACGATGTAAATTACAGGGTAGCATAAATATTTGTTGTGCAGTTAGTATTAGGGCTAAGGAAAAATAAGGATGCAGCCAATTCGACAAGGTGATGTAATATTACAATCAGTTAAGCTAGCTTTAGGTAAAAAACTATCTCACCTGACTTTAGCAGAAGGAGAGGTCACTGGACACTCTCATAGGATTACTCGTGGAGATGCAGAGCTACGCGAAAAAGATGGCACTCTGTACCTGAAAGTTTTGTCAGAAAAAGTAACTTTAACCCACGAAGAACATAAAGCCATCGAGATTCCTCAAGGAAATTGGATGGTACGCATTCAGCGAGAATATGAACCTCTTGGGTGGCGCTATGTGGCAGACTAAAATTGAAAACCTCACAGCAGAACAAAAAACATTAATACCAATGTATCAGGAAAAGTGGCACAAGAATATGGTGTCAACTGACCCGATAGATAGGCAAAGGGCAACAAATGCAGTGAAAGCAGCTTATTCTGCTATGGGAAAACGAGAGCCAGAGATTCTATTTATCAGTAGTCCAGATGCGATGAAAGAGATAGTAGGATCGCGTTCGCCCCAACGTTTAGTGCAAATGTTGGGCACTCCCTTACTAACTTCCTTACAAGTTCAACTCTCAGAAGAAATAGAAAGCCAAATTGATGAACAACTCTGGCTGAAACTGGAAAATGATTTGCCCAATGAAGAATTACTACAGCTAATGTTTATCTGGCAAGATACCTTAGCTGAACACGCAGAATTATTAGAGGAGCTGTGGGTACAATGGCAAGGTGGCATTATTAGGCAAATCTGGGAACAGCAGCAAAAACAGTTGCGACAACAACTAATAGAGTTTCCTGGAGGAAATCCTTTAATTCGATTCGGAGATTTAATTTGGCAACAAGTTGGACAACCCCTATCACAACATATAGAAGTGAATATATGGGAGCATCTGTCTAGTCAACCCCTGATACGAGAGTGGGAGGAACAGATTAAGCAACCCCTGCAACAAATAGGCGATGCAATCGGGTTAGTCTCAAATATTAGCCAAAATTTGATGGCAAGTTCCATTGAAATGATCGATTTCTGTATCTCTGTACTTGAGTGTAGTTGCAACCAAAAAAAATGGCAGGCACTTCAAGAGTTGGTCAAAGAATGCGGGTTTGTGTTACAATTAGAGAATATCTGTTTGGTATGTGACCGCCCAATTAAGCTATCTCTGGACGAACAAAACCGTTTTCATGCTGAAGGGGGATCGGCAATTAGATTTATTGATGGTTATCGGATCTATGCTTATCATGGGGTAAAGCTGCCAGAAAAATATGGATTATTATATCCCGAACGATGGCAAGTACGGTGGTTACTGGAAGAAGAAAATGCCGAACTACGACGAGTATTAATTCAGGGAATAGGTTACAGTAGAATTTGTCAGGAATTGCAAGCAGTAGAATTAGATAGTTGGCGAGAGTATACTCTGTTGAGAATAGATAATTATATTGATGTTGAACCAATTTATCTATTAAAAATGATTTGCCCTAGTACAAATTATATTCATGCCACAAGAGTGCCTCCAGATATTAGTAAAGCGAGGGAGGCTATTGCTTGGGTAAACTGGGGGGTTGATCCAGAAGAATTTATGGTGGAAACTTAATAGATGTAGATTTGATTTTTCCTAGGTACTAACTAAGGAGTCAGGAGTCAACCCACCCCTAACCCCTCCCAGGAGGGGGAGTCAGGAGTCAGGAGGAAAAAACAAGGAACAGAAGAAGAAAGTTTTTAATCGCGCTATTAAGCGGACATATAGCAATGAGCGCTGGCATCTTTACATATTACATAAATATTGATAATGTAACATAAAAGTAACTGTATGAGCTGTATTTTTCATAAATTAGGCGATCGCTAAAGGTTAAAGTTTTAAGGATGCGT
>NZ_JAAHGU010000120.1:0-22235 GCF_010692685.1 Okeania sp. SIO2F5
TTGAGGATATCGGTGGTAAATTATCTACAAGACTAATTTTGGATGAGCTAAACGCCATCAGAGAGTAAAACCAACAAGGCATCACAACAAACATTACACCCTGAAGTATACCCAAATTTATTACTTGTTGCAAGCTCTCGGGTTTTCTATAAAGACGTATCAGTAATATTAAAGATGTAATTGCGAATAGAGGAGGATTAATTAGATGAAGCGGGTAGATATTGGGTTGCAATCTATGGACAATAGTGGCAATAGTGGCACTCACAAATGTTAAAATCAAAACAGCTAGAATCACTCGACGCTTTAGTTTACTTTGGGGATATAAAATAGTAGACATAATAGAGTTGTTGGGAAATAACTGAGGTTGGGAAAAACGAAAATGAAAACAGATATATTTTGTTAGTAATTTAATTATTTATGCTGCTATCAGGTATAAGTTCCACGGGTCCGGTTGCTGTTAACATTCATTTGTCATCATTTGTAATCTCAATCTTGTTTCATTACAAACAATCCTAACTAAGGTTTATTTGCAGTAACAAAAATGGTATTTAATTTCAAGTCGAATGTTAAATAAAACTATCTCTGGAAATTTTCTATAACCAATGTGCATTTCTAATCACTTCAAAACAAAAATCCAATTTTTCTGGCAAATTATTCACAAAAGAGGTAGTCCTGCATGGTAATGGTGAAGATATATCTTTTTAATTTTTCCCCATCTCCCCATCTCCCCACACTCTCTCTACTATTAGACATCTCCAAAAATCAAAAATCAAATCAATTCTCACACTAGATATATCAATTCTTTCTCCCTACTGCCTACTGCCTACTCCCTCTTTTCTGGAGATGTCTATTGGAGATGTCTAATAATCAATCTAGTAAACCTTTTTCCCGCGCACGGATTTGTGTTAAAGCTCGAATGTTTTTTCCAGGTTCAGGATAAATTCCCAATACATCCTGAATTTTTGACCAGTAGTGACGAATCATACGTTCTGACTTATACATTGATTGAGCAATAGCTTTATCTTGCAAACCTTCTTCAAAAGCAAGTCGCAACACTTCCAACCACTCGGGTTTGACTTCCAAATCAGTTTGTAAATCCTTAGTATGAGTAAGTCCTTGCATTGACCATTCCATCCGAGTTAAAAAAGTTTCTACAGTTTCACTTTTATCAGCAATTGTAAATCCTCCTTGATGGGCATCAATTTCAGGTATGAGGCGAACTAATGCTTTGATGCTACTACTTTGTACCATTAAGTTAAGTTGCGGATAATCTTGCATTAATTGCTTGAGTAACCCCAATCCATGCTCTATTTGGGCGGTTGTTCCTGATTCCTGCGGAATAGACAAATCGGCGATCGCTAAATCAGGAGAATTCTCGGCAACTTGTGTAAGAGCTTCTTGCGCGGTTTGAGCTGAGAATATTTGGGCATCCCCAAAGCGATCGCTTACCAAACTAATGGTTCCATTTAACAGTAAGTGATGGTCATCAATAATGAGAATTTTTGGTTGTTGAATATTCATTTTGAGTAAAATCAATTACACCGTTTATTGTAGCCCATCATAGCCTACACCAGCTTGTTTAGCCATAATGAGAGTTGTTATATCATGTCCGGTTGAACAGTGATAAATAAATAACTACGGAGGAGTCAGGAGTCAGTCCTCAGGAGTCAGGAGGGAAGAAAGAAGAAGGAAGAGGAAGAATAGGAGAAGAAGAAAGTTTTTTTATAACTAATTATCCGGACATGATATTACCTGTTGCCTATTCCCTATTTCCTATTCCCTATTCTCTGCTATAAAAGATAAAGGATTACTTTTATTAAAAGCAAAATCCAGAATGCCGCGATCGCAATGTTTATACAGCAAATTCTCCTGACTATCAAACAGAAAAGTTGCGCCTCTTTGAGTCAAATAAGCAGAATTAGGTACATAAGTTGACCAATTACTGAGAACTTCCGTCATATTTCTTAGTCTCAGTGTCGCTAGTTCAAAAGGACGTTGAAAACCTGTTCCACCCGCCATCTTAAAAAACGAACCCTTTAGGGGTGGTAAAGGTTTAGCATGGATGACTTCATCATCACCAATCAATTGAGGTGCTTTTTTATCCCCTAGATAACCTCTAAACACCTCCCCTAAAGTACCAGGACTACCAATACCTGCACACATCAACATTAAATTGACCCAAGCACTTTGACCTGTAGTTAATAAAGGGAATTTAAAAGTTAATCCCTGGTATAGTTCTAATTCCTGATGCAATTGAGCATCTGGGTCAACAAACAGACATTCTGTAGGAAACCCAGTATATTCACAAAATTTCAAACCAGAAGCGCGATCGCCAATCCCAATTGCCCGTATTGTCACTCCTTGAGCTTGCAACAAAGCCGATTCTCGTTGTAACCACCAAGCATATTCTAGGTTATCAAAATCACCCAATTGTGACCAAATTAAAACTAAAAGACGATTAACATTTTCGCAACCACTGAGGATAGGTGAAATTTCGCCATCACTAATTCTGAGACGTTGACTTTGCTTTAGGGTCAGGTAGATATTCATAAGACAAATAATAAAAAATCAAATCAATTATCGCACATAAATTATCAATTATAGCGCTGTGCGCAGGCAACAGGCAATAGGCAACAGGCAACAGGCAACAGGGGGAATAAAAAATCGTTTGCGCAGCATCTCCATTGGAATAATATAAGACTTTTAGCTATTGGACAGTTCTTGTAATTTGTACATAAGCCAGCGCACATTGCTATATTTTCCCCTATTCTTCTTTAGACGTTGCATGCAACGTCCCTACTCCCCCTTTTGCTCAAAAATAATATAAAATAAATATACAGACTAATATATTGCTTACCAAAAAAAGATAATAACCATGAGTATCAAAGATAATGCACAAGGACCTCGCAATATTAGAATTGGCAATATCTTATTATTGCTGGCAGGTATATTCCTCTTGATCAACCTAGTATTTCCTAATTTATTCGGTCCTCAAATTCCTCGCGTTCCTTACAGCTTATTTATTGACCAAGTAGAAGACGGCAAGGTAGCAAGAGCTTCTGTAGGTCAAGACCAAATTCGTTACCAACTCAAAGAGACAGCAGAACAACCAGAACAGGTATTTTCAACTACCCCAATATTCGACTTAGAATTACCAAAACGTCTGGAACAAAAAGGAGTAGAATTTGCTGCTCCGCCTCCTTCTAATAATTTTTTTGGTAATATCTTGAGTTGGGTAATTCCTCCGCTAATTTTTGTCGCTATCTGGCAATTTTTTATTGGTCGTCGTGCAGGTGGTATGGGCGGTCCCCAAGGGGCACTTTCGATTACAAAAAGTAAGGCAAAAGTTTACGTCGAAGGCGAGTCTACTAAAGTAACTTTTAACAATGTGGCAGGAGTTGAAGAAGCAAAAACAGAATTAGAAGAAGTTGTGGAATTTCTTAAGTCTCCCGAACGTTTTACTAATATCGGCGCACGCATTCCCAAAGGTGTATTATTAGTTGGACCTCCAGGAACTGGTAAAACTCTATTAGCAAAAGCAGTTGCAGGAGAAGCAGGAGTAGCATTTTTTAGCATCTCCGGTTCCGAATTTGTAGAATTATTTGTGGGTGCAGGTGCAGCGCGGGTACGAGACTTATTTGAACAAGCAAAGCAAAAAGCACCTTGTATTATTTTTATTGACGAACTTGATGCTATTGGAAAATCTCGTGCCAGTGGCGGTTTTTATGGTGGTAACGACGAACGGGAACAAACTCTCAACCAGTTATTAACTGAAATGGATGGCTTTGCTGCTGCCGAGTCAACAGTTATTGTTTTAGCTGCTACTAACCGCCCCGAAACCTTAGACCCTGCTTTATTGCGACCAGGAAGATTTGACCGTCAGGTTTTGGTAGACCGTCCAGATTTACCCGGTCGTCTGAAAATATTAGAAATTTATGCTGCCAAAGTTAAGTTAGCAGATAATATCGATTTAAAGGCGATCGCTACTCGTACTCCTGGTTTTGTCGGTGCGGACTTAGCTAACCTGGTTAATGAAGCAGCATTATTAGCAGCGCGTAACAGAAGAGAAAAGGTTTCTCAGGAAGATTTTGCTGAAGCGATCGAACGCATTGTGGCAGGTTTGGAAAAGAAAAGTCGTCTTCTCAGTGATAAAGAGAAAAAGATTGTTGCTTACCATGAAGTGGGTCACGCTTTAGTTGGTGCATTGATGCCTGGTAGTGGCAGGGTAGAGAAAATTTCTATTGTTCCTCGGGGAATGGCAGCTTTGGGTTATACTTTGCAACTACCTACTGAGGATAAATTTTTAAGAGATGAGGCGGAACTTCGCGGACAAATTGCAATTTTATTGGGGGGTCGTTCGGCGGAAGAAATTGTCTTTGGTAGTATTACTACTGGTGCTGCGAATGATTTGCAGCGGGCGACTGATCTAGCAGAACAAATGGTGACAACTTACGGTATGAGTAAAATCTTGGGTCCTTTAGCTTATGAGAAGAGTCAACAGAATAATTTTCTCGGTCAAGGTGGAATGAACCCGCGTCGCATGGTGAGTGATGAGACTGCTAAAGCTATTGATGATGAGGTGAAAGAAATTGTGGAAACTGCACATCAACAAGCGTTAGATATTCTTAATCATAATCGAGATTTGTTGGAAACAATTTCTCAACAGCTTTTGGATGTAGAGGTAATTGAGGGAGGAAAATTACAAGAGTTATTGCAGCAAGTTCAAGCTGCAGAAGTAGGGGAGTGCTTACAAGGGTAAGTTTTTAAGATATGACACGGAGAAGCGGTGACATGGGGACGCGGAGATTGGATAATTGAGTAATTAATTCAATCTACTCGCTCTATTCATTAAAGGGTAGTCCCGCATAGTCATGGTGTACAAGAAACAAGGGATGCTTGGCACGGGAGCAAGATGCTCCCACTGCCGTCTGTGGAATGGGTATCTTGCCCGTTCCGCCACTCATGAAAGAGAACTCCTGCGTCCTCTCTCCGCGTCTCCGCGTCTCCGCATCTCCCCCTGTCCGTGTCCTCAAGAACCCGCATCCTCTCACTCAAAATAGCTCATCTGGGTCAATTCCTCTTTCTCTTAGTATTGCTGCCAGTCTATCAGCACGTTGTTTTTCCTGTTCAGCTCGTTGCTTTTCCTGTTCAGCACGTTGATATTCCTGCTCTCTAAGTCGCTCTAATTCTAGAGATGTTAGGAATTTACGTCCATCAGGTCGATATATTTCTAAAGTACTTTCTGTGATTTGAAAACGAATATTCAGACGGGGACTGACCCAACCATCAATTTTTTCTATTGTTTCTAAGCGATCGCCTCGAGGAGAAGCAGGATCGTCCACTCTAATTAAACCTGTAAAATCTATTTTATCGGGGTCATAAATATAATATTCTTCAACTCCATACTGTTGATAAAATAGTAATTTTTTATTCATTTCTTTGAGACGGTTGCCTGGTGATAATATTTCAAATACAACCTGGGGAGTAATATTTTCTTCCTGCCATTGTTTATAAGAACCTCTATCTCCTTTTGGTCTACCAAATACAACCATAATATCAGGAGCAGTCCGAATTTTATTATTTCCTACCACTGGATACCAGAGGAAATCTCCAGCAACAAAAACATCAGCAACCTCAGCAAATAAAATTTCTAAATTTTCTTTTATAGTTACAATCCAGCGAAATTGTTTTGTATTATCTGCCATCGGTTGACCATCACTTTCTGGATAAATAATTTCTGGTTTAGTATTAGTTGTTAGTTCTTGTACCATACTTTTTTATTACGAGTTTTTGGGTGGGAAAATCTTAGACCAAGTTTGGTTGGCAAAAAATATTTTTAATTGTTCTCTGTTCTCTTAATTAATTAGCAAAAACTCCATATTTTATATTACAGTAAATTTCAGGATAGTAAGGTAAAGTTTAAGACTAATCTATAATTTTTATTCATTCCCTATTCCCTATTCCCTATTCCCTACTCCCTAAAATCAATAAATTTTGTATCTTATCAGCTAGAAAACTGCTGTCTAATACCATTTTTAAAAAAAATGTTACGAATAATTTGGCTGATTAAAAGATTTTATAGGAGATGTCCCTTGAACTAATATAATGTTCGGTTGAATACTTATAAATAACTGCTGTGAGGAGTCAGGAGTCAGGAGGAAAGAAAAGAGGAAAAGAGGAAATATTGGAGGAAAGTAAAGATAATTTCAGTATTTCTTTGGTACTGTTAGTCCTTAAATTTTATTTATCAAAATAATATGGGTCTAAAACCCCCCTTTTAAGGCGAAATATTTTTGGAGAATTGCTCAAATCCCCGTTACAAAAAGAACTTCTGTACGTCGCCAATCCGGCGACTCCCCTATCTGACTTCTGACTTCTGACTTCGTTAAAACTGACCCGTCCGAGCATGATATAAAAAGATAATTTCTGACCTAAAAAATAATATTGAAGCCATTCATTCTGACTCCTGACTACTGACTCCTGACTCCTAAGAAGTAACCTAGTTATTTATAACAAATATTTATCAAACTGCTATAATAAACTATTAGTCTCAAATAAACGTTCAATTTTTGACGATTTGAATCTACAGTTCACAATTATATCCAAATAAATATGAGTCTGAAAAAGAAACCAAAAAATCCTAATAAGCGTCAGATAGGCAGTGCATTATTAATTTTGGCAGGTCTATTATTAACAGCATATTTATTAATGCCACGTCGTAAACCTCCTCGTGTTCCTTACAGTGTCTTTATTCAACAGGTAGAAAACGGACAGGTAGTGGGAGTTCAAGTAGATGAAGAAAAAATTTTATATCGTCTCAAAGGAGAAGAAGGTAAACCCGGACCTTTACTTACTACTACTCCAATAAATGACTCCCAACTACTTCAGCGTTTAGAAGATAATAAAGTTTTATTTCAAGCTGCACCACCTCAAAGTCGCTGGGTTGCTATTCTGTTAAACTGGGTAATTCCGCCTATAATATTAGTATTAGCATTTCAGTTTTTTATGAATCGCGGTTCTCAAGGTGCTCTGTCAATGAGTAAGAATAAAGCGAAGGTTTATGTCGAAGGAGAATCAGATAAAATTACCTTTGCTGATATTGCTGGAGTGGAAGAAGCAAAGACAGAATTAACAGAAATTGTAGACTTCTTAAAATCACCTCAAAAGTTCACTGAAATTGGAGCTAGAATTCCTAAAGGTTTATTATTAGTCGGACCTCCTGGAACAGGTAAAACTTTATTAGCAAAAGCAGTGGCAGGAGAAGCAGGAGTAGCTTTTTTTAGTATATCTGGTTCGGAATTTGTAGAGTTATTTGTTGGTACTGGTGCTGCTAGAGTTCGTGACTTATTTAAAGAGGCAAAAAAGAAGGCTCCTTGTATTATTTTTATTGATGAAATAGATGCAATTGGTAAGTCAAGAACCAGTGGAAATTTCCACAGTGGCGGTAATGATGAACGAGAACAAACTCTCAATCAATTGTTAACAGAAATGGATGGTTTTGGTGCTGGAGATTTAACAGTTATTATCTTAGCTGCTACTAACCGCCCAGAAGCTTTAGATGCTGCTTTATTACGTCCGGGAAGATTTGATAGACAAGTATTAGTAGACCGCCCTGACTTATCTGGTCGTGAAGCAATTTTAAATATTTATGGCAAAAAAGTTAAATTAGGAGAAGATGTAGATTTACATAAAATAGCAGTGAGAACTTCTGGTTTTGGCGGTGCAGATTTAGCTAATCTTGTTAATGAAGCTGCTTTATTAGCTGCTAGAAATCAAAGGCAAACTGTGGCACAAAAAGACTTTGCTGAAGCTATTGAAAGAGTAATTGCTGGTTTAGAAAAAAGAAGTAGAGTTTTGAGCGATCGCGAAAAGAAAATAGTGGCTTATCACGAAGTTGGTCATGCTTTAGTTGGGGCGATAATGCCTGGTAGTGGTAAGGTGGAAAAAATATCTATTGTACCAAGAGGAATGGCAGCATTAGGTTATACTTTGCAACTTCCTACTGAGGATAGATTTTTAAGAAATGAACAAGAAATTAGAGGGCAAATTGCTACTTTTTTAGGAGGACGTGCAGCGGAGGAAATTATATTTGGAAATATTACTACTGGAGCTTCTGGAGATTTACAAAAAGCTACTGATTTTGCCGAACAAATGGTAACAACTTATGGCATGAGTAAAGTATTAGGACCTTTAGCTTATGAACGGAGTGGCAAAGGAGGGTTTTTGGCGAATGGCGGGATTAATTCCCGTCGTTTATTGAGTGAAAAAACTGCTGAAGCTATTGATAATGAAGTGAAGGAAATTGTAGAGAAAGCTCATCAACAAGCTTTAGATATTTTGAACCATAATCGAGATTTGTTGGAAAAGATTTCTCAGCAAATTTTAGCACAAGAAGTGATAGAAGGTGAGGAGTTATATAAGTTATTAGACCAGGCGCGATCGCCTTGGGAAAAGCAGCTTCATTTGAGCTAAGTAAAATTCTTAATGACAGGAATATTAAAGAGGAGATAGAAGCTTGATTTTTGATAAATTGGGCTTTTATACTCATGTTATTTAGTTTCGCAAAACTACCAGAAGGAAAAAATAATAAACTATTTCAGAAACAGTTAATTTATTTTTTTTCCAGAAATCATCATAGTCTAAAAAAGTAATTAATTCGCCATTAGCAGCATCTATTCCTGCGTTGTAAGAAGCACCGCTACCTTTACCTAAAATATATTTGATATCTTTATAAGATTGAGCAATAGATGTCGATCACTCGACCGATAGTCAGCTATAATTAACTCATAGTTAGAGTAAGTTTGTTATTTTACACTATCAACTTTTGATAAACTAATCCATCAGCCAGATTCACGCTTTCCACTAATGCCTTTTAAACTACTGCCCTCAACATGAGTTTGTAGAAGCATACGCATTTGTTCTGGTTGAATTTTTCTACGATAGTACAGGGTGTCAAAAGTATTGGTGTTTGCGCAGCATTCCACAGGAAAAGTTTCTCGGCATTCAGAACAATAATATCGTGGACTTCCAATAGTTGTCTTTCCATGATACCCGAGTTTGATGATGGCCACACACAGGACATTCCATGATGATTGAAAGTATTTAGGAACAATAATCATTTTATCATTCCTACACTTTCTTGATGCACTACCAAATTATTTTATCAAATTGGTATTAATATATTCACTCATTTCTGTTTCTAATAATTTCAACAAAGTATCAACATCCTGACCCAGTTGTTCAAAACAGTCTGGTGGGGATATTTCTGGTTGAAAATAAACTAATTTAATTTGGCCATCACCAATAGCAATCATTAATACTTCTAATTCTGGTTTATAACCATCTATCAAACCCAAGATTTCCTGAATTTTACCATCAACATTGCGATTTAATCTTTCTATAGCTGCTTTTGAACAATATACGAATTTTGGTGTTTCTTTTAAATCAATTCCAATTGTCTCATCAGTTTCTCCCTTTTCCAAATGTAGACCCCATGCTAAAGCAGCTAATTCTTTTTGATTAGTTCTGACAAATTTATTTAATTGATGTTGCCAATTATTTTTACTATCGTTAGGTGGGTTGTCATTGAATATTGTCATAGTTTAAATGTGAAGTTAAAAATTTTTTTAAGGTAAATATACAGCATATTCGGTGGTATATGAAGTACAGAGATTAACAATTAAATGAATGCAAGTGCGGGCAAGATGCCCGCGGCGGGTGTACCTCATGCTTAGTACCTCTTGTTCAAAAGCTTCAGGAGTTTGACCTATTGCATCAGGAAAATTATCGGGATATTCAATTATCAATTGTGACACCATAGTTTTAATCAACTCCTATATTCAACTCCTATATTTTCATCCAATATTCATTTAATTGTTGAACTTAAACCAGATTGTACTCGCCATAAACTAGCATAAATTCCCGCACTTTCTAATAATTCTTCATGGAGACCAAACTCAACTATTTTGCCATATTCCATAACATAAATACAATCGGCATTTCTAATAGTAGAAAGACGATGAGCAATAGCAATAGTTGTACGATTTTGAGTGATTTTTTCTAGAGATTTTTGAATAGCTGCTTCAGTTTCGTTATCCACTGCTGAAGTTGCCTCATCAAGTATCAAAATAGGAGGATTTTTCAACACAGCTCTAGCAATGGCAATTCGCTGTCTTTGACCTCCCGATAATTTCTGCCCTCTTTCCCCAACAATAGTATCGTAACTCTTGGGTAATTTATTAATAAAATCATCCGCTTCAGCAATTTTAGCTGCTGCAATAATTTCTGGCAAAGTCGCATCAAAAGAACCATAATTAATATTTTCAGCCACAGTTCCATGAAATAGAAATACATCCTGACTTACTAATCCTATTGCCCGTCGTAAATCTTGTAAATTAATTTGATTTATTTCAATTCCATCAAGAGTTATTTCTCCTGACTGAACTTCATAAAACCTCAGTAATAATTTGACTATTGTACTTTTTCCCGAACCTGTTGAACCGACAATTCCAATAGTTTTTCCTGCTGGAATTTTCAGGGAAATATTTTGTACAACTGGAAAGTTTTCCTGATAGGCAAAAGTAACATTTTTTAACTCTAATTCTCCCTTAACTGACTCAATAGATAAAGGTTTATCTCCCGGATGAATATTAATCGGAGTATCCAACAAATTCATCACCCGATTCGTAGAAGCCATAGTTCTTTGATATAGATCGAGAGTTTGCCCTAAACGAGTTAAAGGCCATAATAATCTTTGAGTTAAAAATACCATAACACTATAAGTACCTACGGCTAATCTACCAGCAACTGCTTCTAATCCACCTAATAATAAAGTTGCCACAAAACCGATAAAAATTATAATTCTAATTAGAGGTACAAAAGCAGCAGAAAAAGTTATAGCCCTTCTATTACTAATTTTATAAGCTTCACTTTCTCTAGTAATTCTTCCTACTTCATAATTTTCTGCTGTAAAGCTTTTTATTGTGGTAATTCCTGATAGATTATTAGATAATTGCCCACTTAATAAACTTACAGTTTCTCGAACTTCGGCATAACGAGGAGCCAGAAATTTTTGAAACCAAATTGAACCCCAAATAATAAAAGGCATTGGTAAAACTGCCCACCAAGCAACACTAGGAGCTAAAACAAAAAAAGCACCACCAATAATTATGACTGTTACTGTTACTTGAATTATTTCATTTGCCCCTACATCCAAGAATCTTTCTAGCTGATTAATATCATCATTTAAAATTGCCATTAAATTTCCTGTACTGCGTTCTTCAAAATAGGCTAATTCTAAATCTTGTAAATGACTGTAAGTTTCAATGCGTAAATCATGCTGAATATTCTGAGCTAAACTGCGCCAAACTCGCTCATAAGCATATTGAAAAATTGATTCTAATCCCCAAACAATTAAACTCAGAAATGTTAAAATTACAAGTTGTCCAAAAATATCTTGAATTCCCCATTGAGCAATCAGAGAATCTTCTTGTTTCACAACAACATCAACTGCTGCCCCAATTAAAACTGGAGGTGCCAGGTCGAAAATTTTATTTAAAATCGAGCAGATAGTAGCTTGCCAAATTTGAGTACGATAACTACTTCCATAGTTAAGCAAACGTAAAAAAGGATGTTTTGATTTAAATGTTTTTTTTGACAAGATTAAATTCCTATAATTTTGTATAAATAAAAACTCGAATTATCCTAACATAGTTAATATTAAGTATAATGTCAATATTGCCAGTCTAAATGAATGAACTATGAACAATTTCAAAATAGATAAAAAATATCAAACTATTATCGCTGTTCCCTTAAGACAATCCTCAATTCTTAATTTATTCTTAATCGCAATCATAGCTGTTTTCAATACTAGCTGTAGTAATTGGGACTTGAAATTATATAATTCTAGGCAAACTATAGACAAACAAGCTCGTTTTTCCTTGAATAACCGTCCAGATTTTTTTGAAAAAGGACGACTACAGATAGAGCAGGAAATGAAACAGCTCGAAACACAAAAACCCCAATCTGTATTAACCATTGAATCTGGGCAGATAGAATGGCAAAAATTTATTTTTAAAGAAGGTGATTTTACCATCTGGATGCCTACAGGTGGAATGACGGCCGAGAAAGAAATTATTGAAACTGAGAATGGAAATATTAATTTTAAAGTATTTGCAAGTCATCCCGAATCAGCAAGATTTGTCGTTGCTTATTCTGACGTTTTAAATAGTAAACAATTGGCTGATAAGCAAGATATATTAGTAAGAGTACAACACAAAATTATTGATGTTACAGATTTTAAATTGAGTAGGAATGATTCCTACAACTCAGAAAGATTTTCAGTGCGAGAATTTGTACTAGCGAATAATGTAGAAACTATTACATTCAGAGTTTACTTAGCAGAACGAAGGTTGTATATGATTGGAGCCAGTGAAATAGAAACAGAAAACGAAATTCCAGGAGCAGTAGAAAAATTTTTAGATTCATTTAAACTAAATTAATAATACTAAAAAACATTCACAAATATCTTAAATCAAAGCATCAGATAATTAGTAAAAAAAATGCAAAACATCTTACAGTATCTTTCTGTAAGGATTATTATGGTATAATTCAAAATACTTATACCAAGTAAGCTTTATAAGAGAATACGGTTAAGTTAAGGATTTTTTTTTGCAAATCTGTGATGTGCAATAGCTTATTTTGATATTGGCTATAAGATGAATTTTTATCTTGTCTGAACTGTATTGATTGATCATAGATAATTATAATTTTTGCCTTCATCTCTACATCAAAAATCAATCTAAATCAGATTGATTATGGCCTAAAAATTATATAATTATTACTACTGTAAAATATTATGATACAGATAGCAAATTAGTCAGACAATATATACTAAAATCTATGACAATAAGCTGTTCATAATTTTAACTAATATCTGAATTTTTAGAAAAGGGAAAACTTAATATAGAAGATAAAATCTAAATATTTATTAGCTTATTAGATATCTCCAAAAATACCGATTTGGGAAAGGTAGTGTAAAGCTTTCATCAGCTTTTCTGGAGATGTCTATTGTTTTGAAATTTTCCTGCCTAATACCAAGCGTGATAAATATTTACTACAAATAACTAAGTAGAGCAAGCTAAAAAAAAGACGTTGCATTTTTAATCAAAAAAACCCTAAAGGCAATCAATAGACATCTCCAGAAAAGAGGGAATAGGGAATAGGTATGGAGGAGGAAAGAACTGATAATTTATGTACGATAATTGATTTGATTTTTGATTTTTGGAGATGTCTAATATAGCAATCCTATTTTATTCGTGTCAAAAATCTTACTGCTTTTTAGGGAACACTTAACTGGGAACACTTAACTGGTAAGAGTTTCAGTTTTTTTATTTACTTTTTGATTTGTCACGACCTATTTAGGATTGCTATATAAATTTTTGAGCTAATTTACAATTTGATACATAGCGCCCAAAATTTACCATGTTCTACTTAGGTTATTTCTTAGGAGGACTGAGGACCGAGTCAGGTAGGGGAGCCGTCGGATTGGCCACATACAGAATAAATAGCTTTGATACCATTCATTAGGTCGGAATTTATCTTTTTAGTCCAAGGGACATCTCCTGCACGTGTCTTTGATAGCAATGTACACTGGCATATTTACAAATTGCAGGAAGTGTCCAATAGCTAAAATCTTATATTATCAGCTTTTTATTTCCCCAAATGAGCTGTTCCCTATTGCCTGTTCCCTGCGCGCAGCGCTATAACTGCCCTGATTATTCGTAATATTCTTTTTCCACCCTTGGTATAACTCCTAACTTAGTATACTTATTCCAGAATAAAAACCATGACAAACACAATTGCTTTACTTGCTTATGACAGCAAAAAAGACAACTTAGTTGAATTTGTCAAAAAACATCAAGTTGTGCTATCTCGCTATAAATTAGTTGCGCCAGAAGACACTGCTCAATATCTTTTACAAGAAGCAGTTATAGAAATAAACTCTGTATTACCAATTTCCTTGGGAGGAGATGCTCAAATAGCAGCAGAAATAGCCACAGGAAATATTATTGCTGTTATCTGTTTAGTAGACTACCTATTTTCTCAATCTTATGAACCAGATCTCAAATTATTACTGCGTATTTGTCAGGTGCATAATGTTCCCATTGCGATTAATATTGCCACTGCCGAAATAATTATTAACAGTTTAATTCAGGCCACCGTTGCCCACCTCATATTCAACCCTGTATCTGGCCAGGGCAATGCTCAACAAGAATTATCATTAATTAAATCACTTCTCGAACCTCATCTACATTTACATATACACGAAACCACTATAGAGCAAACAGCAGAAGAATTGACAAAAGAAGCGATCGCTAAACAAGCAGATCTGATTATTGCTTCTGGCGGTGATGGCACTGTTTCTGCCGTTGCGGGAGAATTAGTAAATACAGGTATTCCTCTGGGTATAATTCCTAGAGGTACTGCCAATGCTTTTGGTATGGCTTTAGGAATTCCCAGCATTACACCAATTAGAAGTGCTTGCGATATTATCTTAGCAGGCAAAATTCGTACAATAGATGTTGGTCAGTGTAATGACCGTACCATGATTTTGTTAGCAGGAGTGGGGTATGAAGCAGAAACTATAGAGAGAGCAGATCGAGAAGCCAAAAATCGTTGGGGAGTGCTTGCCTACGTTATGGCAGGTTGGCAGCAACTAAACGAACAACAACTTTTTGATGTTGAAATAGAAATTGACGGTGTTACCAAAACCTTTGAAGCAGGAGCAATAACTATTGCTAATGCAGCTCCACCCACATCAGTTTTAGCTCAAGGTTTGGGAGAAGTAATTATGAATGATGGTTTATTAGAAGTAATGATTATTACCTCCAATAGTAGACTGCAAGCTGTTAATACCGTAGTTAGAATGTTCGGGTCAGCTATATTTAAAACTCCTGCTCAAGATCAAGATACTATTGGTTTGCGAACAAAGCAGGTAAAAGTTAGTACAGATCCACCGCAAAAAGTTGTCCTTGACGGTGAAATTATTGGCACTACACCAGTTGAGATTAAGTGTATTCCTGATGGTTTAATTGTGCTTGCTCCACCAACTAATGAAATTGAAGAAAAATCTGCCTGGAGTTTCTTATCTTTACCAACAAGAGTTAAAAATCAGGCTCTGCAAAATGATGGGATAATTTAATAGCAGAAGGAAGAAGGAAGAAGGAAGAAGGAAAAATTTTGTGGGTGTTGGTGAAGCGCGTGTATGATATTAATTTTCATTAGTTAGGAGTCAACCCACCCCTCGCCCCTCCCCCTCCCAGGAGGGGGAGGACCTCCTCAGTAAGGAAGAAATAAGGAATAGAAGGAGAAAATTTTTTGTTTGCTGGCGCACAACGCACGTTAAAGCGGAGCACGGAACGCAATTCTATCAAGCTATTGCTATTATCTGGACATGGTATCATACCTCAAATCACCAACTCCATTTTGTGTTGTCAGAGTCTTAAGCTTTTGATCTGTCCATGACCTTTGCTTCGACTGTTATTAATAACTAGGGAGGAGTCAGTAGTCAGGAGGGAAGAAAAGAGAAAAGTAGAGGTAATTTCAAAATTTCTTTGGTACTTTCAACAATTAATAATTAATTATTAATTATTACCTCTCCTTGAAAACGGATAGGATTAACTCAAAGGAAAATTTTTTCTTCTCTTGGTCGATGGTCGGCCAGCGAGGAGACCCGCTCTTGACAGAGCCGCTCCGAAGATCGCCATCCCTTGATCGCTTGTTTCTCCTTTAAAGGAGAGGATTTTTACCTTAATTATTCGGTAAATTCTTAAATTTTATACAAAAATAATGATCTACTCAGACAAAATCAATATTTCACAGCAACAACCTACAAAAGGTAACCATGCAATTGTAATTGGTGGTAGTATCGCAGGGTTATTAGCAGGGCGAGTATTAACAAACCATTTTCAACAAGTAACAATAGTAGAGCGTGATCGCTTTCCCGAACATCCCCAATTTCGGCCAGGAGTAGCTCAAAGCCATCACGTCCATGTACTATTATCCAAAGGTCAACAAATTTTAGAGCAACTGTTTCCTGGTTTAGTCAAAGATTTGGAAACTGCTGGTTCCCTAAAAATTGATTGGGCGGCAGAATTTCCCTGGTATAATTTATTTGGTTGGCAACCTCGGTTTCGTTCCGATATAAAAAGTTGTCTTTGTAGTCGGCATCTATTAGAGTGGTCAATACGCCGTCAATTAACTGCTGATTACAGCGTGCAATTTCTAGAAGGTACTCAGGTAAAAAATTTACTCAGCAACGTTAATAACTCCAAAGTGACAGGAGTACGAATAAAGTCAAATTCTCACGAACAAGATTTAACTGCTGACTTAGTTGTTGATGCTAGTGGGCGAAATTCTTCTCTACCTAAATGGTTAACTGCTTTAGGTTATCAAGCTCCTGAAGAAACAGTAATAAATTCTTTTTTGGGCTATAGTAGTCGATGGTATAAGTGCCCAGAGGGTTTTCAGACAGATTGGAAAGTATTAGCAGTAGCAACAAAGCCACCCAATGATCAACGTGCAGGGATAATTTATTCGGTGGAAAACAATTTTTGGGTGACTACTCTTTATGGTATCAACAAAGATTATCCTCCTACTGATGAAGTTGGTTTCTTAGAATTTGCCCGTAGTTTGCGAAATCCCATTGTCTACGAATTTATTAAAGATGCTCAACCCATTTCCCCTGTCTATGGATACCGACGTACAGAAAACCGCCTCAGTCATTACGAGAAATTATCCAGACTACCAGATGGTATTGTTGCTATAGGCGATGCAGTATGTTGCTTTAATCCTGTTTATGGTCAAGGTATGACTGTAGCTGCTTTAGGAGCGATCGCTCTCGACCAGTGCTTGCAAAATCATCCTAGTCTCAATGGGTTCACTAAGGGTTTCCAGAAGCAACTTGCTCAAGTCAATACTACTCCCTGGTTAATGGCAACTGCGGAAGACTTACGTTGGCCAGGTACAGAAGGTGGCAAACCAGAATGGATGACAAGATTAATACAGCAATATTTAGACCAGGTATTGCTGCTTTCAGTAGAGCACCCGGAAGTTTATCAAAAATATATATTAGTCATGCAACTGACTCAATCTCCAAAAATTCTGTTTCAACCTGATATTATGGCAAAAATTTTGGGGCAGATAATCAAAAATAATCAACAATTTGAGTCAACAGATCGAGAGCAAAATATTCCTAAACTGCTTTGCTAAATCACTTTCAGATCAAATCCGGGGGAATTGGACATCAAAAAAATCTCGAATCGTCATAACGACGCTCATCTTTGTGATTCTCTCTCCTCCTGATATCAAATCCGGGGGAATTGGACATCAAAAAAATCTTCAATCGCCATAACTACGTTTATCTTTGTAATTCTTTCTCCTCCTGAGGAGGTCCTTCCCCTCCTGGGAGGGGGAGGGGCGAGGGGTGGGTTGACTCCTGACTCCTCCTAACTTAACCATTCTATGGCTGTTTAACCGGATTTGATATGACTCCTAAAGACTTAACCAACTTATGACTGTTTAACCGGATTTGATATCATTTGTCAATCCGAATAGCTAATAGCTAATTGTATTATTTATAATTAGCTATTAGCCATTACCTACTAAATATCCATCTTCCTCAGCTCTTCCGCAAGAGTATCTACAGTGAAGCGAATTTGCTCATCTGTATGATTACAAGTGATAAAAAAACGTAGTCTGGCTGCATTGTGTGGCACAGACGGATAAAACATAAACGGTACATTAATCCCTCGCTTAAATAAATTTTGGGATAATAGTACAGACTTAATAGACTCACCCACAATAATAGGTATAACTGGAGAATCTTTACTCATACCAGTATTCAGACCTCGTTCGCGAGCGCATTCCAAAAATAGTCGAGACCTTTCTTGCAATTGTCTCACCCTTTCAGGTTCCGCCTTCAACAAACGAATAGCGGCTAATACTGATGCTGCATCTGGTGGGGAAATACCTACACTATAGACAAATCCTGGAGAAGTATATTTAAGATATTCTACTAATGCTTTGCTACCAGCAATATAACCACCACAACTAGCAAAAGATTTACTTAAAGTACCCATCCATAGATCGATATCATTGGGGTCAACCCCAAAGTATTCACTAATACCCCGACCATGCTTACCAATAGTACCGATAGAATGAGCCTCATCTACCATCAGAAAAGCTTTGTAACGTTGTTTAATCTCAATAAATTTAGGTAAATCTGGAATATCACCATCTGTACTATATACACCTTCTATAGCAATAAGTATTCGTTTATAACGATGACGGCGATCGCTCAATAACCTATCCAAAGCTTGCCAGTCATTATGAGGAAAAGCAATAATAGTTGCTCCCGATAATAAACAACCTTGGAAAATACTATTATGGCTCAAAGAGTCATGGAGAATTAAATCATTTTGCCCAAACAAATGACTAATAGTAGTTACATTAGTCGCATGACCCCCGACATAAACAATACTATCCTCAACGCCAATAAAATCAGCAATTTCTCTTTCCAATTCCTGATGTAATGGCTTTTCTCCTGATAATAACCTACTGGCAGAAACAGAAGTACCATAGCGATCGATAGCTTCCTTCGCGGCATTAGATACTAGAGAGTCGCCACACATACCTAAATAATTGTAGGTGGCATAATTAACCAATTCCCTACCACCTATAACTGTGGTATTATTATTAATCCGTTCTTGAGGTATAAAAAACGGGTTACCAATACCTGTAGCATTAATTTCTGCCATTTGCTTTTGCAGTTGCAGATATTCTGGGTATAGGTCGAAGTTATAATACTCTAAAGGAATTTCTTCAGTTTCAATAGTTGGATTAGAAGTTGAGACCTCAGCCTCATCTTCTAATTTTTTGTGAATATTTGGCCCTGTATCCTGGGTGGTATCCTCCACTAAATATTCAGCTAAAGCTTCAATAGTAGGATAATCCAATAATAGAGTTGGAGGAAGTCGCCGACCGAGGAGATTTTCTAGTTCTCCAGAAAGATTGACCACTTCAATTGAGTTAAGACCATAATCAATAAAATCCCGCTCAATATCTATCTCATGGATATCAAGTTCTAGTCTTTCGGCCAATTGGGATACCAACCAGGACTTAATAGTTTCTATAGATGGAGATAATTGTGGGACTTGCAAGGCAGGGTCTGGATCGTTGTTTACTAAAGACAGATGTTGGCTGTCTTTCTCATTCGTAAGCTGGTTCAACAGTTTCATTGTTCACTCCTGCACCACGTTAAAATTGCTTGTCACTTAGTTTTGTCTTGTAGCTTATATGCAATAGCACATATTGGGGTCAAAAATCCCCCTGGAAAATCAGAAATTTGGCTTCTGATTTATTGGGAGCAACTTTTAACTTGTGACAATTACCTGAAATAGCTAACTATTTCAACTGATTGACCACCCCAAAAAAACACTGGGGAAGGCATGATGGTTATTGTGTCACGATCTTATACGAAGTAGGGATAACCAGCCATTAGAAGTTATAAGTCCAGTAGTTATAAGTCCAGTCCAGTAGACTGTTTGCTCTTAAATGGTGCATTAGGGAGTAGGGGAGTAGGTAGGGACGTTGCATGCAACGTCCCTACGGGAGAAAGATTGTTGTTGGGTTTATCCTGCGGATAAGCTGCGAAGATCGTCCCTCAACCCAACCTAAATCTATTGCACCAAATTAGATGAAACAGTCCACTACTGGACTTTTAGATTTAATCGGCAGAGCAATACATAAGGTGGCTATGCGTAAGTCCTATAGTTGTTGGGTTTATCCTATGGATAAGCTGGCGCTAACGGTTCCTCAACCCAACCTACCACTCTGACTTCAATAAAACCTTATTTATTCAAATATTTGTAGAGTTCCGGCTAAAAAGCCTTCGCGACAAGCATAACGCTGAACTTTTCCACTAGAAGTTTTGGGAATAGCTCCCGGTTTAAGCAACAGGATCTGATAAATCTGTAAATCGTGATTTCTTGACACAGACCGTTGGATAGATTTAACTAAGTCCTGAGAGTTATCAACATTTTCCGTATCAGACTTACCATTACGCTGACTAAAAAAATCAAGCTTTACCAAGCCAACAGATTCATTAGTGGAGTTATACTTTTGACTTTTGACTTTTGACTTTTGACTTCCATGAAGCAGTTGGCGAAAGTTACGTTCCACCTCCGCCACTACTACTAAATGTTCTTCTCCAGCAACCTCTACTGAAAACCCGGCCACACAACCTGGTCTAATCATGGGATGACTTTGCTCGACTGTCCATTCAATGTCTTGGGGATAGTGATTCCGACCATTAATAATAATCACATCCTTCAGACGACCTGTGACAAATAACTCATTCCCCTCTAAAAATCCTAAATCTCCAGTTCTCATAAATGCTCTTGGTGTTAGAGCATCTGTGATAAAAGCTTCAAAAGTTTGCTTTGTTTCTTCTGGTTTGCGCCAATAACCCTCAGCAATGCTTGGCCCTGATACCCAAATTTCTCCAACTTCACCCTCAGCACAGAGAGTTAATTTTTCTGGATGGACAATTTTAATCTGTTGGTCTGGCAAAGTTTGACCACAACCTACTAATGTTTTTGTTCCTTCTGTTTCAGAAACTAAGACGATCTGGTTTTGTTCTAATGCGTTAGTCGCAATAGTAGTTTGAATTGGTGGGGCAAGTTTATCGCCTCCAGAAATTATCAGAGTAGCTTCTGCCATCCCATAACAAGGATAAAAAGCTTCTCGACGGAAACCACAAACTTCAAAAGTTCTGGTAAATCTTTCTAAAACGTCGGCACTAATAGGTTCAGCACCATTAAATGCTACTTCCCAACTACTTAAATCCAAATTTTGAATCTGTTCGGCCTTAATTTTACGGACACATAAATCGTAAGCAAAGTTAGGTCCACCACTGGTAGTCCCTTGATGTTGAGAAATAGCTTGTAGCCAGCGTACTGGACTTTGCAGAAACATTAACGGAGACATTAAAATTACTGGAAATGCTCCATATAAAGGTTGTATTATTCCACCAATTAAACCCATATCGTGATAAGGAGGTAGCCAGATTACTCCTTTGCTTTCTACAGAATGTCCAAAACATTGATGAATCAGACTAGAGTTATGCAAAAGGTTATTGTGAGTAATCATTACTCCTTTTGGTGTGGCTGTGGAACCGGATGTATATTGGAGGAAGGCAAGGGTATTTTCGTTGATATGAGGTTCGAGCCATTTTTCTGCAACATTGTCTGGAATATGGTCAGTGGCCAACCAACCTAAACTATTCAATTCTGGGGTTTCTGAGGCGCGACGTTCTAGAGTGGAGATGATAGATTTAGTTGTTAGAGCAACTTTGGCCTCTGTATCCCTAATAATTGTTTGAATGCGGGCCAGGGAGCGATTTGGTCTAGGGGGATAGGCGGGAACTGCAATAATTCCAGCATAAAGACATCCAAAAAAGGCGCTAATATATTCTAGTCCCGGTTGATAGATGAGTAAAGCACGTTCTCCTGGTGGACATACTGATTGGAGATAGGCAGCGATCGCCCGTGAATGTTGTTCTAGTTGTTGATAGGTGAAGCTAATTGTGTCTGTTTCTCCATCTACTAAAAAGGTATAAGCTATTTGTTTGGGATTTTCGATAGCTCTGTTTTGTAATAAATCTACTAATGTTTTAATTTTTTTATCTATAATATTCATTTGATTTTTGATAGAAAAAGCTAACAATAATTAAGAAAGACACGAGAGCAATTTTAACGCAGATTTAGGGGGGAATAAGTAGCCAAGTTTATTAGATTTTTTTTGGTAATAAAACTACTATAATAAATACTAAGATTAGTTTAAACATAATCATGTTTTGAAAGGAATAAAAGCAATGAATATGATTAAAGAATTTGAAGGAAAAGTTACTCTAATTACAGGAGGTAGTTCAGGTATTGGTAGAGTTACTGCCCTAGCTTTTGCCAAAAAAGGAGCAAAGGTAGCGATCGGCAGTCGTAGGGAAAAAGAAAGTCAAGAAACAATAGCAATGATTGAAGAAATAGGTGGCGAAGCTATCTTTGTCAAAACAGATATTACTCAAGCTACTGAAGTTGAAAACTTAGTTAATCAAACAATTAATACTTATAATCGTTTAGATTATGCCTTCAATAATGCAGGTACAGAAGGCATATTAG
>NZ_JAAHGU010000121.1:0-8799 GCF_010692685.1 Okeania sp. SIO2F5
ATCAAGTGCGATTTTTAATTAGCAGTGCTGTTGATGAAATTCTGAAAACCCGCAACAAAGAAATATTTTCTTTCAGTTTTATTGGCTCAATATGGATATTTTCTAGCGTACTGACTTCTGCTATGGCAGCTCTTGACGAAATTCATCAAGTTCCTCTTGAGAAAAAACGACCTTTTTGGAAAGCAAAATTAGTTTCTTTAGGACTAACTATTGGTACTCTCATACTATTAATTATTGCCTCTGGATTAGTATTAGTTAGTGACTTAATTGTAGACATGATTGCTCGGCAAAGTTGTTTACTAGAAACTCTGCCAAATTGTCCCCCTGACCAGGTTGCTAGTTGTTTATTTCAAGAACCAGTTGATAATTGTGTGTTGAAGTCACAATTATTAGAAACTTGGGGTCAATTAAGATGGCCGATTACTTTAGGAATAGTTTCTACAGCTTTTGCTTTTGTTTATCGTTTTGGTCCGAGTCGTAGAAGGAAAGGTACACCTATTATGCCTGGTGCAATTATATCAGCATTAATGTGGGCAGGAGCTTCTAATTTATTTCGTTTATACGTTTTTCATTTTGGTAACTATAACCGAACCTATGGAACTATTGGTACTTTTATTATTTTATTGTTGTGGTTATATATTAGTTCATTGGTGGTATTAATTGGGGCACAATTAAATGTAACAGTAGGGGAAGCAATGGCACGGGATAATGTTCCGCATCTACTACAGGAACGATCGGTTATAGAAGGAGGAGAAAGTATGAGAAAGTAAGCATTTAGCCGCCAGCTATCAGCTATCAGCTATTGTTTTTAGTTTTAGATAAAAGCTTTACTAACTGAGTGAGAATTAAATCTTACTATAAAAGTCAGCTGAAAAAGTCTATATTCATTTAAACCCCCTCCTTTTGTTGAGAACTGATAGCTAATAGCTGAATGCTTACTAGAAAAAACGGCAAAAAAAGTCTGAATTAATGTGGTCGTTGTAAAAGGCTAATCACACCAGTTGTTATGGATAAAAAAATTAGAAGTAAAAGCACTCCTCCTGGTAAAAATGCCAGAATTTTTAAGCCTCTGAGGAGCCATACTAATAGAGTTAAAATTGTGAGGATGCCACAAATGTAAGAAAATTGGGGAATTGGAAAATTAGAATTTTTACTCATGGAGTTTAGATAATATCTATATGGATTTAACTATCAAAAATATTGTCACTATTTTAGTAAGCATTCCGTTTGTCATGCTACGCAAACAGCTATTAGCATTTCCTACGGAATGCTCCGCAAACAGCATTTCCGTTTGTCATGCTACGCAAACAGATGTATGAACGTACAGGACTTACTAAAGTTAGTTAGTGACCTTTTTCTTGACTGCGGAATGCTACGCAAACATAATTTTGAATTCTCCTTCTAAGATAATAAGTTAATAGCTGATAGCTGACTGCTGAATGCTTACCTTACCTATTTTAACTTAATACCTATATAACCAAGTTGATAAGATTGACGCATTAAAAGTAATGCTTGTAAGACAGAAGATTTGCCTGTGCTATTTAGACCAGATAGCAAAGTCAGTGGTTTAAATGATAAAAGCTGATTGGCAAAAGGTTTAAAGTTTTTTAGATGTACTGAACTAATCATTTAGAACTTCCTGGATAATTTTTTCAATAGTTTCAAAACGATATTCTATCTTATCTTGAGCTTGAGATATAGACTTGGCAAATTCTTTGTCTTGATCTACATATTTAGCAAAGTTATCTAATAATTATTGCGTCTGATTTTTAAGTTTTTGAGTTTGTTGAGAATTAAGCTGACTAATATGAAATGACCAGGTTTCAAACAAAGCTTTATTAACTGGAAATTTTCTTTGTTTCTTCGGTTTACGGAAAGCTTCATCGCCAAATATTTCTTGACAAACAATCATAGTCTTTTTGAATTTATTTTCAAGTTCTTCAATTTCATAATCAGATAAATCATTAATTTTTTTCATAGCATTATCTAAAAATTATTCTCTGCCAGAGTTGGCATAATTTTTATAAGAATTAGATGTAAGCATAACTGCTAAAGCGCCTAGTACAAATTCCCGATCATCCATACGTTTGATTCGTGATTCACCGAGTTGAATAACATTAGTAAATTCTGGAGATTTAGCAAGTTCAGCTAATAATTTTAGGACTTTACCAGGATTAAGAGCATGACGTATTTCTTGAGGAGTTAAACGTTCTCCTCCTGTATTAATACGTTTAAAAATATTGTACTTAACTTTAGCTGGTGTACCTGGTGCAATTAGATATACAGTAACTTGAGTTTATTCAATACGACGTTGATATTTACGAGGTAATTCTTGATAGGTTTTACCATCAAGTTCATTGCCCAGATATTCTAAACCTGTTAACCGTAAATTATTATCGCTTTTAATAATAAACTGCTTTAAAGCTGAAAGTCTTTGCAATCCATCTATGACTAACCAGTTGTCTTCATTAGTACCATCGATATAAAAAGGTGGCAAAGGAATCCTAATAATAATAGATTCAATAAATCTACTTTTAACGTCATCTTTCCATATATCAGAATGACGCTGAAAATCTGGAGCTAAATCAAGAACTTTTTCATTTATTCTTCTCACCAACTGTTCAATTGTAGGTTCTCTAGTAATAAAATTAATTTTCTCTGGATCGTAAATTAACTCATATTTTTCATAAGCTTCCTCCTCATCATTTTCTGCCTCTTGATATTTGTTTGAATTTTCTTTACTGCTCATAGGTTTGACTGCCATTCTTTAATTTTGATTATACCATCTGAGATTAGACTCAATTCTTAACTATCTATTTCAAATTGACAACTACTATAAAGAAGTATATTATCAAATAGTAAACCTTGATTTTTCCTATTTCTATTTACCTTAATTTATCAATTTATAGATATTAGCGATCGCTCACAAAACAAAACTTAATTCCGATAAAAATATCATGTCTATATCCAAATCAATTTCTCAAATTATCCTCCTAATACTTATTTCCATTATTATCAAAAATTTTGAGAATATAATGTCAAGCATTGAATCTAAAGAGTCTTTATATTTAGATTAATTGTCAATCTCTGAATCTGAGCGATCGCTCAATCACAAATAATTTCAATCTCTACCAAAATTTAATGTATAAATCCAAATCAATTTACCGAATCATCCTCTTAACACTAATTGCAATTTTCACAACAATTACATTGGTATTTGCATCTAATCAAATTAGCAAAACCCCACAAAAAACAGAAATTCGTGGTGTTTGGATAACCAATATTGACAGCGAAGTTTTATTTTCCACTACAGCAACAAAAGCAGCAGTAAATCGTTTAGCAAATCTCAACTTCAACACACTATATTCTACTGTTTGGCAAGGAGGTTATACTCTCTACCCTAGTCAAGTAGCTCAACAAGTATTTGGCAAATATTTAGACCCTACACCTGGTTTACAAGGACGAGATTTTTTACAAGAAGTTATTAACGAAGCACATGAAAAAAATTTAACAATTATTCCTTGGTTTGAATTTGGTTTCATGGCACCAGCAGATTCAGAATTAGTAAGATTACATCCTAATTGGTTAAGCAAACGTAGAGATGGAACTACTATAAAAATGGAAGGTGAATATCAGCGAGTTTGGCTTAATCCCTTTCATCCAGAAGTACAACAATTTATCTTAGATTTAGTAATGGAAATTGTGACTAAATATGATATAGATGGGATTCAATTTGACGACCATTTTGGCTTACCTGCCGAATTTGGTTATGACGATTTTACAGTCAAATTATATGAAAAAGAACTTCCTGGTTTATCCCCTTCTGAAAATTATCAAGAAACTTTTTGGGTGCGTTGGCGAGCGGATAAAATTAATAATTTTATGGGGCGGGTTTCTGAAGAAATAAAAGCGATAAAACCAGACTGTATTATTTCTGTATCTCCTAATCCTTTGCACTTTGCTTTACCTGCTTATTTGCAAGACTGGTTGACTTGGGAAACAGAAAAATGGATTGATGAAATTGTTTTACAAGTTTATCGTCCAGATATTAAACGTTTTATTAATGAGTTGGAACGAACAGAGGTTAAATTAGCTAAAAATAATATTCCTTTTGCCATTGGAATTTTGAGTGGTTTGAAAAATAATTCTACTCCGATAACGACAATTGAAGAACAAGTAGAAGCAGTGCGGAAGAGAAATTTTGCGGGAGTATCGTTCTTTTTCTATGAAAGTTTATGGAAGTGGGGAAAAGAATCAGAAAATATCAGAAATGAAGCTTTGGAAAAAATATTTCAGGGAAAGATTTCAAGACCACATATCTCTAGTTCAAAGAAAGAAGGAAAACCATTGAAGTCGTAAATTTTTCTCTCTCAAGTAAATAGTAGAGGGGAAGGCTAGAAATTTTTCGGACTTGGGGGAGGGAAGAGACTAAAAGTGGCAATTTTTTCCCTCTCAGGTAAACACTAGACTCGAAAAGATAGAAATTTTCTCTAACTTTTTCCTAGAGACAGAACTCAAGCAAGCAAATTTTTTCCTCTCCAGTAAATAGTAGAAGAGAAAAGCTAGAATTTTTTCGGACTTGGGGGAGGGAAGAGACTAGAAGTGGCAATTTTTTCCCTCTCCAGTAAATAGTAGAAGGGAAAAGCTAGAATTTTTTCGGACTTTTTCCTAGACAAAGAACTCAAGCAAGCAAATTTTTTCCTCTCCAGTAAATAGTAGAAGGGAAAAGCTAGGAAATTTTTCGGACTTGGGGGAGGGAAGAGACTAGAAGTTGCAATTTTTTCCCTCTCCAGTAAATAGTAGAGGAGAAAAGCTAGAAATTTTTTCTGACTAGGGGGAGGGAAGAGACTAGAAGTTGCAATTTTTTCCATCTCAGGTAAACACTAGACTCGAAAAGATAGAAATTTTCTCTAACTTTCTCCTAGAGACAGAACTCAAGCAAGTAAATTTTTTCCTCTCAGATAAATAGTAGAAGGGAAAAGGTAGGAATTTTGCGGACTTGGGTTAGGGAAGAGACTAGAAGTGGCACATTTTGCATTGTGACAAACAACTAATATCTATTCATTTAACACCTTAATTTCATAAACTTTAAATCCTGCACCTCTAGGTAAAGGTCTGCCATCCATTCCCATTGGATAAGACCCATAAGCACTCTTCGGTTGATATGGTTTACTATCAACATATTCTCCTTTTGCTTCAACTGTTTTCCCGACATATTCGGCAAAATTTTCAAAAGCGATCGCCTCTGAAACATGCAGAATTACACCTTCTTCAGCAGAACGTTTTTCTATTTCTAAATCTCCTATATCTAAGACATAATAATTACCATCTCCTGGTATCCAAGATTCAGTAGTTTTACTCCAAGGTTTTTCTATAACTGTACCTGTTAAATATATTAGAGAATTACTTTTTTGAACTTCCATAGTTATAGATGGAGTTTGAGATAGTTGATATTTAGTAAATATATAACCGCTCATGCCACTCACAACTCCCACAAATATTGATAATACTATCGAGAATATTCTCCAAGTTGTCAAATTTACTTCTATCATTTCCATCTCTAATTTTAAATTTAATTTAATTGCTATTACATTAAATATACAGTGTTCACAACAAAAATTCCGGAAGTTAAAGCGCTTATCATTTAGTCTAAGTATTAATAGATAATACCGCTTTGAAAAAAAATACTATAAAACAATACAGTTTAGTTAATAATTTTTTATAGTTGATTTTATTTTTTATTATTGGAGATGTCTCATGAATGAAGCAAGCATTCATTTAATTTCTACTACATTCTCAACCTGAGATTCGTACTCTGAAGCTTAGATAAAATTGCTTTTTTCTCTTTTAAAGGTAATAAAACTGATAGCTGACTGCTTAATGCTTAACTTCTTCCTTTTTATTTGGTACAAGAAGGAAAGTTTATGGTAATATTATTAGGCTTTTTCAACAAGATAAATATATGCACCGAATAGCAGCTACTCCTGGTGGTTGGAACCCTCAAGCAGAAGGGGTAATTTTTATCGAACAAACTCCTGCACCGATAATATTTTTAACTGCAGCAGATACGGATATTCAAACATTAGCAGCAGCAGTTAAAAAGTTACCTTTTGATTTTCCACAACTGCGAGTTGCTAATTTACTTCACTTACAACAACAGTTAACTATTGATACTTATGCTGATGATATTTTATCCAAGGCAAAAGTGATTATTGTTCGACTTTTAGGGGGACGCTCCTATTGGTCTTATGGTTTAGAAGTCTTGCTAGAAGTGATAGAAAAAGAAGGGGCAAAACTAATAGTAATTCCTGGAGATGATCGCCCCGATCCAGATTTAATTAGTCATTCTAATATTTCAATTTCTCTAGTTAATCAATTCTGGCAATATTTAATAGAAGGTGGAGTAGATAATTTTGTTAATGGTCTCAAGTTTATCGCTAATATTTGTTTGGGAAAAGATTATAATTTTGCCTCACCTATATCAGTACCGCGAGTCGGAATTTATCCTTGGCAAAAAGAAGAGCAAAAAGAAGAGCAAAGCACAAAGGCAAAAGTCGGAATATTATTCTATCGTGCTCATTATCTTTCTGGAAATGTTGCTCCTATAGATGCTCTTTGTAAAGCTTTAATAGAAAAAAATTTAGAACCTGTTCCGGTATTTGTTTCTTCTCCTAGAGATGTAGAAGTGCAGGGAGAAATATTGGAATATTTTCAACCTGAAAATGCTGAAGCAATTCAATTATTGTTAAACACAACCAGTTTTGCTGTCTCTGTTGTAAATGCTCGAGATTTTTCCAGTGAAAAATATGCTAATCATCCTTTGTTAAGGCAGGGAAAAAATTTAGACATTCCAGTTTTACAAGTAATTTTTAGTGGTGGGAACTTTGAGCAGTGGGAAAGTCAATTTCAAGGTCTTTCACCACGGGATGTGGCAATGAATATTGCACTACCAGAAGTAGATGGAAATATTATTAGTCGGGCAATTTCTTTTAAGGCAGTTCAAACTTGGAATCAAAATATAGAAACAGATGTAGTAAGCTATTTTCCGGTTCAAGATAGGATTGAATTTGTGTCAGAATTGGCAGCTAATTGGATAAAGTTACGGCAAACTCCAGCATCTCAACGTCGCATCGCATTAATATTAGCAAATTATCCTAATCGTGACGGTCGTCTTGCTAATGGAGTGGGGTTAGATACTCCTGCTAGTTGTGTAGAAATTCTTCAAGCTTTACAACAAGCTGGTTATTATTTGGAAAATATTCCAGCAACAGGGGATGAGTTAATTAAATGTCTAACTTCGGGGGTAACAAACGATTTGGAAAGTCGTGAATTACGTCCTGTTTTCCAGTCTTTATCCTTGGCAGAATTTGAAACATATTTTGCTAGTTTGCCACAGGTTGTACAAGAAAAAATTATTCAGAGATGGGGAAATATAAATGACAGAGATTTTGTCATGGCAAACACGTATTTTGCCACTGATGTACAGATTAATTCCACAAAAATTCCGCCATCTTTAGAAAAAGATGTTTCTAGTAATTTTTCAGAATTTCAGAAAGATAATCAGAAAAAAGAAAACGACGAAAATTTTGCCACTGATGTACAGATTAGTTCCACAAAAATTCTGCCATCTTTGGAAAAAGATATTTCTAGTAATTTTTCAGAATTTCAGAAAGATAGTGAGGTAAAAGAAATAGATAATTTTCCTATTCCAGGAATTCAGCTAGGAAATATTTTTGTAGGTATTCAACCTTCGCGGGGTTACGATATTGACCCCAGTTTAAATTATCATGCTCCAGATTTAGAACCTACCCCTAATTATTTAGCTTTTTATTATTGGTTGAGAGAAAAATTTCAAATAGATGCAATTATTCATGTGGGAAAACATGGAAACTTAGAATGGTTGCCCGGTAAAAGTGTCGGTTTATCTCAAGAATGTTTTCCAGAAATAGCTCTCGGTGCTTTGCCACATTTTTATCCTTTTATTGTTAACGATCCAGGGGAAGGTTCTCAAGCTAAACGGAGGTCTCAAGCTGTAATTATTGACCATTTAACACCACCCATGACCCGTGCAGAACTTTATGGCCCTTTGCAACAATTAGAAACTTTAATTGACGAATATTATGAAGCACAAAATTTAGACCCATCTCGGTTATCTGTGATTCGCGATTGGATTATTAATCTGATAGAAACAGAAGGTTTGGATAAAGATTTATCATTTTTGGGAAATAATTTAGACTCCTCTTCATCTTCTTTCCCAAGTAGAGATAAATTTTTCATAGAAGTAGAAGCTTTAAACCAAAATTTATCCTTTTTACCCAAAGATTTAGATTTCTCGGAGTCTCCGTTTCAAAGTAGGGATAAATTTTTCATCGAAGTAGAAGCTTTTTTGGAAAAGGATTTAAATTTCTACCAATCTCACCTCCAAAATAGGGATAAATTTCCTATAGAAGTAGAATCTTTGAAGCAAGATTTATCCTTTTTGCCTAAAGATTTAAATTTCTACCAATCTCACCTCCAAAATAGGGATAAATTTTTCATCGAAGTAGAAGCTTTAAACCAAAATTTATCCTTTTTTCCCCAAGATTTAGATTTCTCGGAGTCTCCGTTTCAAAGTAGGGATAAATTTTTCATCGAAGTAGAAGCTTTTTTGGAAAAGGATTTAAATTTCTACCAATCTCACCTCCAAAATAGGGATAAATTTCCTATAGAAGTAGAATCTTTGAAGCAAGATTTATCCTTTTTGCCTAAAGATTTAAATTTCTACCAATCTCACCTCCAAAATAGGGATAAATTTTTCAT
>NZ_JAAHGU010000121.1:8899-12218 GCF_010692685.1 Okeania sp. SIO2F5
AATCTCACCTCCAAAATAGGGATAAATTTCCTATAGAAGTAGAATCTTTGAAGCAAGATTTATCCTTTTTGCCTAAAGATTTAAATTTCTACCAATCTCACCTCCAAAATAGGGATAAATTTTTCATAGAAGTAGAAGCTTTAAACCAAAATTTATCCTTTTTTCCCCAAGATTTAGATTTCTCCGAGTCTCCGTTTCAAAGTAGGGATAAATTTTTCATAGAAGTAGAAGCTTTAAACCAAAATTTATCCTTTTTTCCCCAAGATTTAGATTCCCTTTCACCTTCTTCCAAAAATAGGGATAAGTTTTTCATAGAATTAGAATCTTTGAACCAAGATTTCTGCTTTTTGCTCAAAGATTTAGATTCTCCCCAACTCCCCTTAAAAAAAAGAGAGAAAATTGAAAAGGATGAAAATACTAGATTTTCCGAATTAATCACTAATGCAGATGGCTATCTTTGTGAATTAAAAGAAGCACAAATAAGGGATGGTTTACATATATTTGGACAATGTCCTCAAGAGCGACAACTACGAGATTTAATCATAGCGATCGCTCGTCATCCTAGTACTACTCGTTTGGGTTTGACTCGCGCTTTAGCTGAAGATTTGAATTTGGATTTTGACCCTCTCACAGATGACTTTTCTACAATTATTGATGAGAATTTAATTATGGATGGAAAAGTCTGTCGTACTGTGGGTGATGCTGTGGAGTTACTCGAACAAAAAGCAGCTAATTTAGTCGAAAATTTAATTAACCAAAATCAGATTAACTCTCCCTTCCAACAGACAAATAAAGAATTAGAATGGATTCGTCAAAAACTTCTACCTTCTCTGCAAAAAACAGACCAAGAAATTATCAACTTATTAATAGGATTAGATGGCAAATATATCCCTAGTGGTTCATCTGGCGCTCCTACAAGAGGTAGACCAGACGTTTTACCTACAGGTCGGAATTTTTACTCTGTAGATATTCGCGCCATTCCTACAGAAACTGCTTGGAGAGTAGGACAATTAGCAGCAGAAAATTTAATCGAAAGATACACTCAAGAAAATGGCGAATATCCTCAAACTTTAGGGTTATCAGTATGGGGAACTTCCACGATGCGAACTGGTGGAGATGATATTGCCGAAGCACTTGCTTTATTAGGAGTAAAACCTGTTTGGGATAGACCTTCTCGAAGAGTTATCGACTTTGAAATTTTGCCAATTTCAATATTAGGAAGACCGCGTGTGGATGTAACTTTAAGAATTTCTGGTTTCTTCAGAGATGCTTTTCCTAATATTATCGATTTATTCGACCAAGCTGTTATTGCTGTGGCTAATTTAGATGAACCTGAAACAGAAAATCCTTTAGCTGCTCAAGTTAAAAAAGAAGTCAAATATTGGCAAGAATTAGGATTAACTGAAACTCAGGCAAAAGCACGTTCCCATTATCGAATATTTGGCTCTAAACCAGGAGCTTATGGTGCAGGTTTACAAGGTTTAATCGAATCTCAAAATTGGCAAGATGACCAAGATTTAGCCAGAGCTTATATTAATTGGAGTAGCTATGCTTATACAGGAATTAATAATAGTTATAACCAGGAAACAAGGGCGATAAATTCTCCCGAAGCATTTTCCCAACGTCTCGAACAAATGCAAATAGTTTTGCATAATCAAGACAACAGAGAACATGACTTATTAGACTCCGATGATTATTATCAATTCCAAGGAGGAATGACTGTTGCAGTTCGTGCTTTAACAGGCAAAAATCCTGATACTTATTTTGGAGATAATTCCATGCCAGAAAATCCTAAAGTTCGACAATTAAAAGAACAAATTGCTAGAGTTTATCGTTCCAGAGTAGTTAATCCTAAATGGATAGCTGGAGTAATGCGTCATGGTTATAAAGGAGCATTTGAAATGGCAGCCACAATAGATTATTTATTTGCCTATGATGCTACAGCAAAATGTGTAGAAGATTTTATGTATCAAGGAGTAGCAGAAACTTATATTTTTGATAAAAATGTACAATCATTTATACAAGCAAAAAATCCTTGGGCATTGCGAGATATGGCAGAAAGATTATTAGAAGCAAATCAACGAGGTTTATGGCAGTCAGCTAATCAAAAAATCTTAGATAAATTACAGGCGATCGCTCTAGAGGCAGAAGGAATAATTGAGAATTTAGAATTCAGAATTTAGAATTCAGAATTCATAATTCAGAAGTAACTTGTACCCATAAATAGTTGAAAATTTTATTAGAAAGTCAAGTCAAACTTTGTCATTTTTGCCGAAAAATTAAGGTGGAAAGCTTCTCCTTTCAAGGAGAAAAAAAAATCTTTTAAACAATCCTATTCTGAAAAAGAAGAGGTAATTATTAATTATTAATTGTTAATTATTAATTATTAATTATTGAACCAACCTTGTCATTCAAAAAATTCTTGGGCATTGCGAGATATGGCAGAAAGATTGTTAGAAGCAAGTCAACGAGGTTTCTGGCAGTCAGCTAATTAAAAAATGTTGGAAAAATTGCAGGCGATCGCTCACTTAAGCAATTGAGAATTATGAATTGAGAATTCAGAAGTAATTTGTATGCAGAAATAGTTGAAAATTTTATTAGAAAGTCAAGTCATATTTTGTCATTGTTACCCAACTTTTTCATTCAAAAAATTCTTGGGCATTGCGGGATATGGCAGAAAAATTATTAGAAGTAAATCAACGAGGTTTATGGCAGTCAGCTAATCAAAAAACCTTAGATAAATTACAGGCGATCGCTCTAGAGGCAGAAGGAATAATTGAGAATTTAGAATTCAGAATTTAGAATTCAGAATTCATAATTCAGAAGTAACTTGTACCCATAAATAGTTGAAAATTTTATTAGAAAGTCAAGTCAAACTTTGTCATTTTTGCCGAAAAATTAAGGTGGAAAGCTTCTCCTTTCAAGGAGAAAAAAAAATCTTTTAAACAATCCTATTCTGAAAAAGAAGAGGTAATTATTAATTATTAATTGTTAATTATTAATTATTAATTATTGAACCAACCTTGTCATTCAAAAAATTCTTGGGCATTGCGAGATATGGCAGAAAGATTGTTAGAAGCAAGTCAACGAGGTTTCTGGCAGTCAGCTAATTAAAAAATGTTGGAAAAATTGCAGGCGATCGCTCACTTAAGCAATTGAGAATTATGAATTGAGAATTCAGAAGTAATTTGTATGCAGAAATAGTTGAAAATTTTATTAGAAAGTCAAGTCATATTTTGTCATTGTTACCCAACTTTTTCATTCAAAAAATTCTTGGGCATTGCGGGATATGGCAGAAAAATTATTAGAAGTAAATCAA
>NZ_JAAHGU010000121.1:12318-22195 GCF_010692685.1 Okeania sp. SIO2F5
ATGCAGAAATAGTTGAAAATTTTATTAGAAAGTCAAGTCATATTTTGTCATTGTTACCCAACTTTTTCATTCAAAAAATTCTTGGGCATTGCGGGATATGGCAGAAAAATTATTAGAAGTAAATCAATGAAGTTTCTGGCAGTCAGCTAATCAAAAAATGTTGAAAAAATTACAGGCGATCGCTCTCGAAGCAGAAGGAGTAATTGAAGAAAAAGGAATAACTTGAAAAGGGAATTTAAAGTGTTATTTTTAAATTATTACTTAGTATCTTTAACTTGGAAATACTATGAAAATAGATTGGAACTTTCCTGAACCACGCTTGGGTATTAAAGGTAGTATTGACAAATTTTGTGGCCCCGGAGCTACTCGTCTAGAGATGATTCTACAGTCAGTTGTACCCATATTTGCAGGTTCTGTTGCTGCATATTATGGTTATTTAGGTGAATTTGGATGGTCATTAACACAATACTTGGTTTGTTTTGTCATTGGGTTTGATATCGTAGGTGGAATAATCACTAACTCAACATCAAGTGGGAAGCGTTGGTATCACCGTGCTGGTCAAGGTTTCACAGAGCATATGTCTTTCATTTTGCTTCATTTTGTCCAAATTACTACAATCGCTTGCCTGTACATGGACTTCAATCTTCTCTGGATCTTTACGGTGGGTGGCTATCTGGTTGTGACTTCTACAGTAATTCTGATAATACCACTATATCTTCAACGTCCTGTTGCACTGATTCTGTATAGTATAGCCATTGTATTGTCGATTTATCTGTTAGAAACGCCTGTAGGACTTGAATGGTTTCTTCCTTTATTCTATCTAAAACTATTAGTTAGTCATATATTACGAGAAGAACCTTACAGACCAGATAATCAGATTAAAAGGGATAATGCCTAGTCTTTAATTGATAATGGATAATGAATAATGGATAATTATTTTTGTTTCGCTTTCCGCAATTATCAATTATTAATTATTAGGAGATGCTTTAAACCGAATTGATTAATTATCAATTATCCATTTATAAGGTACTGTTTTTTATGATTTTTTTTTGCTAAAACAAACTAATTTTACACCTTATCAGTACGAAAATTGCTATATTCAAATTCAACCAAATCTATAACCTTTTCAAAATAGGCATTAATTTTTCATTGAATGCTTTATATCCTGCCCGATTAAGATGAAGAAAATCTCTACTATATTCTTCCTTAACTTTTCCTTGTTCATTTGCCAAAATCGCTTTTGTATCGAAAATTATCACATCCTTGTTTTCCAAAGAATAAATAAAATCATTCACTTCCTTAATAGCTAACTCTACATCCGGCGACCAAAAAAGTTTTCTCTCAAGTGGCACTTCAGCAATAGGAAAAATAGTTGTCAGAATCACAACCGCACCAAGCTGACGAGATTGCTTGACAATTTCTTTGACATTTGATTTACAGTCATAAATAATTATCTCTTTATTCTCAGGAAATATTGGAATTCTGTATAAATCATTCACACCAACTTGAACTATCACAATATCCGGAGATAAAGGTTTTAGATGTTGATTCAATCTTCCTAAAACTTGCCCTGTAGTTTGCCCATAAATTCCTCGATTAACAAAATTAAAATCATCAAAACCTTTAGGTGAATTCCAACCACGGGCACGAGAATCTCCAAAAAAAAATATAGTTTTTTTTGATTGAGATTTTTAGCCTCTTTGGGATTAGTATCAATCGGATAATATTTTATGGCAAGTGGATTTAATTGTAGAGAGTTTAATTGTAAATAATAATTCCTACTCCTAAAAAATAGGAAATTCAGCCCTACTGAAACTAATATAATTATTGATAAACAGATAATTATCAATTTGTTTTTGTTCATAATTCATCAACGCTAAAATCAAAGTTAAACTAATCTTAGCAAGAAGTAATAGAAGGCAAAAATGACAACTATTGAGTAATGATGGCTATACTGAGGGTTTTACTCAAAAACACTATCTATATATCTAGTCTAGTGAGAAAAAACTATAACGTTATAGATATATAGTGTTTGGAACTTAAAAAGTGCCTAAGTCCTGGTAAAGTTAAGTTTGAAATTAATTATAGTGAAGTATTTTTGTTATGGCTAAAGGATTAGAACGCAGGAAATTTTTAATTTATAGTTCTGCTGCTCTAGGTACGAGTATTTTTCTCAAAGCTTGTGGTGGTGCTAATAACACTAACACTACATCTGGGGCTGACACAATTAAAGTGGGTATTCTCCATTCCCTCAGTGGCACAATGGCAATTAGCGAAACTACGGTAGTTGAAGCGGAAAAGTTAGCTATTGAGGAAATAAATGCTGCTGGTGGTGTATTAGGTAAGCAAATAGAAGCAATTGTAGAGGATGGTGCTTCTGACTGGCCTACTTTTGCTGAAAAGGCTAATAAACTTATTGACCAAGACCAGGTAGTTACTGTTTTTGGTTGTTGGACTTCTGCTTCTCGGAAGTCTGTTTTGCCTGTTTTTGAATCTAAGAATCATATGCTTTGGTATCCGGTGCAATATGAGGGTCAAGAATGCTCGAAAAATATTTTTTACACGGGTGCTGCTCCTAATCAACAAATTGAACCTGCTGTAGATTGGTTGTTAGAAAATAAGGGAAAGGAATTTTTCTTAGTTGGTTCTGATTATGTTTTTCCTCGTACTGCAAATACGATTATTAAGGAGCAGTTAAAAGCTAAAGGTGGTACTACTGTTGGTGAAGATTATTTACCTTTAGGAAATACGGAAGTTACTCCGATTATTACTAAGATTAAACAGGCTTTACCTAATGGTGGAGTGATTTTTAATAGTCTTAATGGTGATAGTAATGTTGCCTTTTTTAAACAGTTGAAAGGTGCTGGTCTGACTCCGGAACAATATCCAGTTATGTCGGTGAGTATTGCTGAGGAAGAAGTTAGACAAATTGGTAAGGAGTTTCTTATAGGTCATTATGCTGCTTGGAATTATTTCCAAACTGTTGAGACAGAAGCTAATAAAAAATGGGTGGCAGATTTTAAGGCAAAATATGGTGCAGACCGAGTAACAAATGACCCGATGGAAGCTGCTTATATTATGGTTTATCTTTGGAAACAAGCAGTGGAAAAAGCTGGTACTACTGATAATTTAGATGCGGTAAGGATGGCAGCTATCGGACAAACTTTTGATGCTCCTGAAGGTTTGGTTACTATGAATGCTAATCATCATATTTCTAAAACTGTGAGAATAGGTCAAGTTCGTGATGATGGTTTATTTAATATAGTTTGGTCTACTGAAGGAGCTATTAAACCTATACCTTGGAATCAATTTGTTCCAGCAACTAAGGGGTTTGCTTGTGACTGGAGTGACCCTAATAAAGGTGGTAAATACAAGATATAATAAGTCTTTGGCTATAAGTCAGAAATTAGAGTAGAATTTTGTACGAGTGGTGGATAAATATGTAGGTTTAATGTTTCTACAAAATATCTAATTTTGTGTGCTGTAATTAGTTGGTCTAAATAGCTCACTAATTACAGCGCTTTCTCGGATGGTAAAGTTGAGTTTAATATTAATTATTTACTTTATTCCCTGCTCTTTGTTAAGTGTTAGCCAAAAAATTAATAATTAATAATTAACTATTACCTTTCCTGAAAATTGATATGATTGACTAAAATAATTTTCTCTCTTTGTAGGGCGACAGATAGTGGCGCAGCTAAGAAGAGGTGTTCAACTTTAATTATTCGCGAAAAATCCTAAAAACTTCTACTTTCTCAACTTGAAAATTCCTTTAATTCTAATTGATGACTATTAAATTTATTCTTCCTTCTTCTTTCTTTCTGATTCTGGAATAATTATCATAACGGAAGAAAATAAAAGCTGGAAATTTCTGATTAGAAGTGGCTCGGTTTCATCTGTTTAATCCGAGAAATGACCTATCTATATCATTATTTGCCTTGATTTATTGTTGTCTTTTTCCTATTTATAATTCTGGAGTAATTATCAAAAAAAACGGAAAAAAAGGAAAGCTGGAAATTTCTGATTAGAAGTGGCTCCGTTTGATCCGATAACTGACTAATATCTTGTCATTATTTACCTGATTTTATTTTCCCTTCTTCCCTCTTATCTCTTCCTTCTTCCTTCTTCCTTCTTCCCTCTTCCTTACCTTAATTAAAATGCAAGAATTATTAATCGCCATATTTAACGGTATAAGTATTGGTTCAGTCTTACTAATTGTCGCTCTAGGATTAGCCATTATTTTTGGACTAATGGGAGTAATTAACTTAGCTCATGGTGAATTAATGATGTTAGGTGCTTATACTACTTTCGTAGTTCAAAATATTTGTAATAGCATAGGTGAACCTATTTCTAATATTTATATTTTTTTCGCCATTCCTATTGCCTTTATAGTCGTAGCGATCGCTGGTTTAATTTTAGAAAAAGGGGTGATACGTTTTCTCTATGGCAGACCTTTAGAAACTCTATTAGCAACTTGGGGAGTTAGTCTGATTTTGCGTCAATTTGTCCGCAGTGTAAATGGAGTCTTAATTATTGGCATAACAGTTTTTTGTCTGTTTTATTTTGGCAGTCTTTACTTCCTCAAAAAACGTCGCTATGATTGGGAAAAAATTAAAAATTTAGCAATAGCAATTATTTGTTTCCTGTCTTTAGCGATCGCTACTACTTTGGGATTTTTATTGACAAGTCCTGGATTAACCAAACCTTGGTTTAGTTCTAGAAATGTTGATGTTACTGCTCCTGTTTGGTTACAAGGTGGATTACCTATTGGTGAGTTTCAATTACCCTATTCTCGGATTTTTATCATTATATTAACTGCTATAAGTTTGCTAGGTATTTACTTATTTTTGAATAAATCAAATTGGGGTTTAAGAATTAAAGCTGTCACTCAAAATAGAAGCATGAGTGCTTGTTTGGGTATTCCAACAGACCGGGTTGATGCTATTACATTCTCTTTGGGTTCGGGGTTAGCTGGAATTGCTGGTTGCGCAATTACTTTATTAGGTTCAGTCGGTCCAAATACAGGGCAAAATTATATAGTAGATGCTTTTATGGTAGTAGTCGTTGGTGGAGTAGGTAATTTATTTGGTACTGTTATTGCTGCTATGGGAATTGGCATTACAAATTATTTAATTGGTTCAGGAACTATAGCTTTAATTTTGGGAAATATAGAAAGTCTAAAATTTTTGACTGACTTCTTCAATTTTTTGGCAACTACCAGCATGGCAAAAGTAACAGTATTTGCTTTAATTATTGTCTTTTTACAAGTTAAACCAGCAGGAATATTTCCACAAAAAGGTCGAATGGATAATTGATAATTGATAAAGAAGCTAATGGTAAGCATTCAGCAGTCAGCTAACAGCGAGCCTCTTTCAGAGGAGCTGCCTCTTTCAGAGGAGCTTCGCTAACGCTAACGTTAACAGCTTTTGAGATACATCTATAATTTCCTGCCACAAATTATATGGTTTAATAACTCAGATTTATGGTTGAAAATTGGCGTTGCTTAAATGTAATGATAATTAGACATCTACTCCACCCATAGGGAGTAGGCAGTAGGCAGCTTTGCTGTAGGCGTAAAGAATTGATAATTTCTTTGGGATATAGATATTGATTTTTGATTCTTGGAGATGTCTATTAGCTGAAGGTCAAATTGAAAAACTGATGTTTTGTGCCCAAAGTTAATCTCAAAATCATTACCACTCAGCAACGCCTGAAAATTTAGTAGAAGTTAAAAAAACGCTGGCTTCATTCATTTTTATTGCTAGGAGCTGACTGCTAACTGCTAATAGCTGAATGCTTACCTCAAAACTATGGAACTTTATTGATAACTTAATAGATAATAATTGATATTATTTTTGATTGTTGAAAAGGTCTAATCTAAAGGAGGATGCCAACCAACAGCTACCCAAAGTTTTCTAGCAGCAACTCTACCGGATTATTAGTTCTTAAAGCTGTAACTGTAGCTCGACTAACAGCAGTTATACCTTCAATTTTTGTCCCGTAAGAACTCCATTAAAAATGATGAGACCATTCTTGTTGACGTGGATTAAATTTAGATGAGAGATGGGAGGTGGGGGGGATGGGGAGATCGAGACACCTAGAAACAAAAATCTATTGCACAGTTTTAGGCGTTGGTAATTGGTAAGATGATTTTCTACTAGGGGTGATACCATCACTTACTCTGGTTAGATATTTAGAGGTATCAGAAACAGATTACTCTTAAAGTTTCATCTCTTGATTTACCAACGCCGTTTTAGCTGTGTCAGTCTACTACTGAACTTATCAATTAAGTATGATATTCCCTGTGATACTCTCAATATAAAAAAGAAACGTTAGTTATAATAAAAAAACTTATGAGACAATGTAGACAAATACAACAACTTCTCAGTACCTTCAGGGCAGTCGTCTCCCGCTTGATCATTTTTGTGGTGGTAGTTTGTAACCTGCTGATGATATTTACCTCCTCCCCTACCCCAATGGCAACAGCCTCGCCAGGAGATAGTGTAATGTTAGCGCAAACTTTACAACCTTCAGAAGCCAGCAAAAAAACAGATGAGGCAATTATTCAAGATGTGGATGGTACAACACTTATACGCGAATATATCAGTAAGGCTAGGAAAGGAAGTATTTCTTCTGTCTTCACTATCTTCTTTTTGACTCTTGGGCCACTCAAAATTGTACCTATTTTTGTGAGTCTGACTGCTAATGCTGATGATACACTCCGAAAGAAAATGGCATTTCGTGGGTTTTGGATTTCGACCTTAGTTGTGATGTTGATTTCCCTTGTCGGTATAGAAATAGTGGACAAATATGGAATCCCTATTTCTGCTCTAATGATGGCAGCAGGAATTGTGCTGTTTTTAGTCTCACTAGGAATCATAATGACTCAGTATGGCTCGGCTGCTCCCCCTCCATCTTCTCCAGAAAATCCATCCCTTGATTTAGTTGTTACTCCCCTAATTTTTCCTACAATCTTAACCCCCTATGGAATTGCCATAGTTATGCTCATCATGTCCATTCTGAAGAAAGTAATAGGCCATGAAGTTTTGGTTTTGGGATTGTTAATGGTGATTATGGTACTCAACCTATTAAGTATGCTTTATGCCCGTCAAATTCTCAAGGTGTTGAAGCCATCAATTCTCAAAGTTATAGGACTGGTGTTAGGAATGGTTCAGCTTTCTCTAGGTATTACCTGGATATTTACAGCCATTAGAATGGAAGTTTTAGTAATTCGATCGCTTTTGACATCCTAACCAAGAAATAATATCAAATTCAGTAGGGTGCATTAATGAAATGTAACCCACCTTACTAGACTACTGATAATTGATAACTGAAAAGAAGGCGATCGCTCTATGATTCCAAAAGAAAAACCAAAACAAAAAAATCAAGTATTTTTCCAAAAATTATTCCTGGAATACTGACGCATTTGTTCAATAACTTCGGGATATTTATCCATATATTCTAATGATTTTAAAGGTGGATAAACTACTCTATCTTTCCTTTGATTTACTTGATAAATGTAAGCATAAAAAGCCTCTTCATCATCTTGATTAGATAAAACATAATTTTTAACTCTTGAGAAGTCATAGTTTTAAAATCAGGTTTTTTATTCATTTACTCCATTCACCATTAGGTTGAATTTGAATCTCAATATCTTCCTCAATTAACATAAATATATTCTTACTATGCTCATCTAATCTTATCAAGTTAATTGGTAAATAAAATTTTGTTACCCAACAAGATAGGATATAACATTGTAAGAGTTGTGCTTGTGTAGGAATAATTTTTCCTCCAAAAACTAAACAAATAACATTAGTTATCAGACAAAGAAAGTGATCGCCACATCTTGTAGCAAACATTTATAACGCTTGGTATTACCTAAATATTCAAATCTTTATCAGGCGAAGATTTTGAATTTTGTGAATATCTCCTTACTCTCATCAGATTTGGTATAAGATGAAACGATCTACTACAAATTTTGCACTAAATTAACTGTATATGTCTACTATTCTCCATATTCCTTATTCCCCAAATATGATCAAAAATCAACATCAGAAATTATTAACTCAAATCGGCATAATAACAACAATAACTTTAATATTTGCCATCATAATGCCATTAACTTTACCAGGATTTAGACTAAAATTATTAGGGCGTTTTCTCTCCCTAGCAATTGTGGCTTTAGGCATAGATTTAATCTGGGGTTATACTGGCTTATTAAGCTTAGGTCATGGCATATTTTTTGCATTAGGAGGTTATGCCTTAGCAATGCACCTCAAACTACAATTGCCAGAAGGAGAATTACCAGAATTTTTCACTCTTTATGGTGTAGAAAAACTTCCCTTATTTTGGCAGCCTTTTCACTCCTTTCCTCTCACAATTTTAGCAATTATAATTGTTCCTGCTATGATCGCAGCAATTATCGGTTATCTAGTATTTAAAAATCGAATTAAAGGAGTCTACTTTTCCATCCTTACTCAAGCAGCTTTACTTGTATTTTTTAACTTTTTCAACGGTCAACAAAAATTAATCAACGGTACAAACGGTTTAAAAACAGACACAGAAAAATTTTTCGGTATTTTAGCAGGGTCTGACCAAGCACAATTAATATTTTATGAAGTAACAATTATTAGTCTAATCGCCACTTATTTAATTTGTCGTTGGCTAACCAGTGGTAGATTTGGTCGTCTATTAATTGCCATTAGAGATGATGAAACTAGAGTAAGATTTTCTGGATATAATCCCACCGAATTTAAAGTTTTAGTATTTGCTATTTCTGGTGCCATTGCCGGAATTTCTGGAGCATTATATACAGTTCAAAGTGGTATTGTTACCCCTAGTTATATGGAAGTAGCTTTTTCAATTGAAATGGTTATTTGGGTTGCCGTAGGAGGTAGAGGAACTTTAGTCGGTGCAATTATTGGTACATTATTAGTTAATTTCGGACGTACTTTTTTAAGCGAACAATTTCCCCAAATCTGGTTATTTTTCCAAGGTGCGTTATTTTTATTAGTCGTGACAATATTACCTAATGGAATAGTCGGTTGGTGGCAAGAATATGCTTGGCTAAAGTTACGATCGCTCCTGGGTTTATCTCAGCCACTTATGACTTATCCTAATGTAGATGAAAATCCAGAAGTTCAGCTAGAAAAGGAAAAAATAGAAAAAGAATAATTCTAAGCATTTCCTACGGAATGCTGCGCAAACAGCTATTAGCATTTCCGTTTGTCATGCTACGCAAACAGCTTTTGAACATCTTTAAGTAATACCATTTCTGAATAGTAATGCTATGTTTGATTACCATCTCCCTATCTCCCCATTACTAAAGATACATAGCAAACTTTTTGAGATTTGGTATAACTACTAAGGTTAACTGATCGCCTTTTTCTTTCGGTGCGGAATACAAAAGCAAACATAACTTTTAATTCTCCTTGGAGACTAATTCCTCCTTCGGTGTGATCATGAGTTAATAATACCAAATTCAAAAAAGGTCGTTACAGTATTAATCTCTAAATTCCCACCAGCAGATAAAAACACTGTAGCAATATTTTAGAAATTGGTATAACTCATAGCTGATAGTGGGACTTACACAAAATAAAGCCAGAAAATAGGATCAAATATGTATGGGCAAGAGGCTTTTACGTCAAAAAGGCATAAATCCTGAATAAGCAGGGGTTCTAGCCATTTTTAAGGCATCAACGTAATTCCCTTGTCTAGACTGAATTTGACGCATTTTTCCTGCGATAAAATGTCTAAGTACCAATAGCTGATAATTGACCGCTGTTTGCGCAGCATTCCCCAGGAAATGCTTACGAATAATTAGGTTCAGATGAAGTAAAAAAATGGTAGAAAAAATTTTAGAAATTCAAAATTTAACAGT
>NZ_JAAHGU010000122.1:0-22185 GCF_010692685.1 Okeania sp. SIO2F5
GCATCCTTAAAACTTTAACCTTTAGCGATCGCCTAATTTATGAAAAATACAGCTCATACAGTTACTTTTATGTTACATTATCAATATTTATGTAATATGTAAAGATGCCAGCGCTCATTGCTATATCGGTACTTTGATATTTTTTACAGCGAAAATGCCTTCAAAGCTAGTAGGGGTAAGGGAAATACGTTGCTCTGGCTAAAAATGGCTCTTTGCGTAGCATTCCGCAGGAAAACCTAGATATATCAGGAAAAAGGTTGGTAAAATTTAAAACCTAGAGTATATAAGGGTTTGATGCTGTTATTAACATATTTTTTGCCTACCAATATATACAGGTAGAAAGTTTAACTAGCTATCAGCCATCAGCATTTCAGCTAGCCTCCTAGGTCAGAACTGCGTTAACAGCTTTTTGACCTTGGGTTGAAATCCCCGACGAGGGCGTAAAAAAAAGTCCTAATGCTGACCACTGACTGCTGACTGCTATTTAAGTCAAAAAGTTATAAATCCTTAACTAACAAGGGTTCCAGCCCTTTTTAAGGGATTGATATCAAATCCGTTTAATTAGGTATAAAAATATTGTCCATCTTCACCATTGCCAAATCTTTATAACTGTTTTCCCTCCTGACTCCTACCTTCAAAAGATTTTATACCGATGCTACCGGATTTGATATAACGTAATTCCCTTGCCTAAACTGACTCTTAGCCATTTTTAGACCATAAAATGTCTAAGTACCACTAAGTCCTATTAGGACCACCAAGATGATGAAGAATGCCCTCGGCAAGTTGTTTGCCGACAAAAGGTTTAGGAACTAACTCATCAGCACCACTGGCAAATACTTCATCGCGCATATCTGCACCTGTATGAACACTGAGATACAACACAGGTAAGCCAGCTAGTTTGAATTTTTTTCGTCAGTTTCTCAGATTGGATAATTGGATAGCTCATAGAAAAGAGGATACATATTTTTCGGAAAATCCTTATATTCCAACAACTAACAGCAAGTTGTTGCTAATTACATCTTTAAAAATCTTGAAATTTAGGATAGACTGTACCCGCCTCATCACAAATGCGGGATTTTTTTTTGAAAAACAATAACTAAAATACTAACAGACTCTATAAACATATCTTAATCAAGTAACAAAAAAATGATTATCAACGATCCTCAAAAACTATTAACTACCCCAATCGATGATAACTGGAAAATACCAAATAGGGTACTAGAAATTCCCCCTCATGGTATTCCTTTACATCCAAAAAGCCTAGAAAAATTGTTACTTACAGCCAAAGAAAATAATTCAATAATTGTCTTTCAACCAACTTTGCCTATTCTCTCAGAATTAGGTTTACCCACTTATCCGATATTAGCCTACTTATATCCCCAACAATTCAGTAACATCTGGCATAAATTACAGCCACAAATTGAAGATTTCTTAACAGGTAAAAAAAACGATCGCATTCCTTTGACCTTAATATCTGAAATTGATATTGATGAACAACTACATTACTTTACTAACCATTATGGAAAAGCCATTAATCCCTCTTATGTCAGAGTAATTGTCGGTAATACTTGTAATCTTAAATGTGTGATGTGTCCCTATCACAGTTCTCTGTTAAAACCAACTCATACCACAGACTTTTTTCAAGGGAAAAAACAGATGTCTTGGCAAATGATGGAACGACTAGCACAAGACTGTGGCAAAGCCGGAATTAGTATTTTAATTGGCAGTGTTGAAGAACCACTGCTTCATCCTCAACTTGTGGATTTTATTCAACTTTCTAGACAGCAAGGAGTTCCTAAAGTTCATCTGACAACTAATGGTCAACTACTGGATGAGACTAGATCTACAGCATTATTAAAAGCCGGATTAACCAGTATTGATATTAGTATTGACGCAGCAACTCCAGAGACTTATTTAAAAGTTAGAGGAGCAGATTTTAACCGAGTAGAATCTCATGTAATTAATTTCCTGAAAATTAGAGATAAATTAGGAATTTCCTGTGAAGTCAGAACATCCTTTGTGAGAAATAAAGATGTAAAAGAAGCAGAGGAAAAACAATTTTTCAATCGTTGGTTATCGAAAGTAAATAGTATTTTTATTTTAAATGTCGCCGAATATCAACAAACCAATATGCGACTCAAAAAAACTAATCAAGCAGTACAAAAATCTCTCCAATATTATCAACAAAAAGCTCAAGTCAGGTGGCCTTGTTTATTTCCTTTTATAGAAATGGCAGTCTTGCCCGATGGCAGAATATATTATTGTATAGAAACTTTATTTAGATTAGGCTTTGACAAAGATATTGAAAGTTTAGGAGATTATCATCAACAAACATTACAAGAAATTTGGTCTGGAGAATTATTTGAGCAACTGCGACGAGATTTAATATTGAATGAATTAGAAAAAAGAACAGCTTGTAAAGATTGCGATATGTGGATGTCACAAGTTATTAATATGGAAAAAAAAGATGAATGTCAAGTTCTGACAACTACAGTCACAGAAATTTATTCTCAAGTCTAATTAAATTTTATCCTTAACTTCGGGTGAGCCTTTTAGAATGTGGTGACGGTTGGATGAAGAATACAAAAATTTACATTGGGAATTCTAAAATATATGGTAAAGTTTCCCCATCTGAACCTGATCTTTCTCAAATAATTGAGTTTATTGACTCTAACAATTTAATCTTTGCCTTAGATGATCCACACATGGATCGTTAATTGATGTTATTAGAAAAGTTGTAGAGTTTGATGAAAATCATCTCAGGAGATGGTGAAAAAGATTGTTTGGAATAATCCTATATGTTTCTGTAAGTAAAAAAAAGGAGAGAACTTATGCCTGGATTTGGCGGTCGTAATTTTTTTCATCAAGCTAAGAAATTACATCAATACCAGTCTTTTGCACCAAAAGAAGCAAAAGCATCGGTAGAAGCTATATTGCGTATGTATCAGCAAGCAAAAGAAATTTCTCAAATCATTGCTTATATTTGGCGATGGAGTGATGATGATCAAGAATTAGATGAACCTTTTGAGATTGATGGTAATAAGTATACCAAGAAACAGGATATTGCTCGTAAATTAAATGATTATTTTATGCATCCCACTGACTTTAGTCAGAAATCTACTGATAATAACTTAAATGATAATTTGAAGAAATTGTTCAGAGCTTCGCCTGGAGATGGTAGTAAAGAAGGGAATTTCCTGAAAGCTGTTTTTGGCGCTAATATAGTAGAAGAGAATGGACAATATATTTTCCCTATATTTAACGATTTTGAACGAGGTGAATCAAATAATGGATTATTTGGTTATTTGTTTATAATCGATACTAATGTTTTTCAAGGAAAAATAGAAGATCCAGAAATCCATGGTTCATACCATATGAAGCTTACTATTCCCTATCCTCCACGTCCCCAACTAGGAGAGGTATTGCTGAAGGACACTGATTTGGATGATTGGATAAGTAATAGAGAAAAAGGAGAATTTATTGCATCAAATCCTTTTATACCAGCAAGCTGCTCTTAATTGTTTTTAGCTAAATCTATCCCAATAATACAAATTTTAAGCATTTCATAATTTGTCAGTTAGCTTAATGTAAAGGTTTGAACAATAGTGGGATAGAACCCTAAATCTTTATCTTGAAATCAAGGTTAGACTTTACCCGCTTCACACAAATGCGGGATTTTTTTTATGAGTAACAAATTAAAAGTTTAGGAGATTATGACCAGCAAATATTACAAGAGATTTGTTCTGGAGATTTATTTCAACAACTGCGACGAGATTTAATCCTGAATGAGTTAGAAAAAAAAAGAACAGCTTGTAAAGATTGCAGTATGTAGATATCACAAGTTATTAATCGAGAAATCTAAAGATAAGTACCAAGTTCTGACAACCACAGTAATATAAATTTATTCTCAAATATAAATTTATTCTCAGGTATAATTACAAAAATTAATAACAATGCTTATTCTAGACTTACCCCTGTAAAAACTAACAAGCTAAAAACCTTATTTCTATAAAGATTATGAAAGATTATGAGATTCTCAAAAAAATCTATGAAAGTCCCAATTCCTTAGTTTATAAAGCTATTATCAAGCTAGATAATCAACCTATTATTCTTAAAGTACTTAAAGAAAACTACCCTACTGCTTCTGAACTCACCCGCTATAAACAAGAATATGAAATTACTCGTTCCTTGAATGTAGATACTATTGTAAAAGCTTACAACCTACAAAGATACGAGAATAGTTTAGCAATACTTCTAGAAGACTTCGGCGGTCAATCTCTAAAATCACTACTATCCCAAAGTCAATTAAACTTAGAAAACTTTCTCACCATCGCCATCAAAACAACAGAAAGTTTAGCAGCAATTCATAAAGCTAATATTATCCACAAAGACATTAACCCCTCAAATATTGTCTATAACCCCCAAACACAACAGCTAAAAATCATCGACTTTGGCATTTCTACCCGTTTATCCCAAGAATTTCTCACAGTTCTCCCCCCTAACCAACTAGAAGGAACATTAGCATATATTGCCCCAGAACAAACAGGTAGAATGAACCGAGGCATAGATTATCGTAGCGACTTTTATTCCCTGGGCGTAACATTCTATGAACTCTTAACCAATAAACTACCTTTTGAAACAACAGACCTCATAGAGTTAGTTCATTGTCATATTGCCCAACAACCATTACCAGTACATCAACTAATTCCCGATCTTCCTAATTCTGTGTCTAATATCATCAACAAACTATTAGCAAAAACCCCAGAAGAAAGATATCAAAGTGCTTGGGGAATAAAAGCAGATCTACAAACCTGTCTGGATCAATTAAAGACTTTAGGAAAAATTTCAGATTTTCCAATAGCTACTCAAGATATTTGTGAGAAATTTCAGATTCCTCAAAAACTCTATGGTAGAGAACAAGAAGTCGAGCAACTGTTAACAGCATTCGAGCAAGTTAGTCTGGGAAAAACAGGAATGATTCTAATTTCTGGTTATTCAGGAATAGGCAAATCAGCATTAGTCAATGAAATTCATAAACCCATCACAAAAAAACGAGGAAAATATATTAGTGGAAAATTTGACCAACTCCAGAGAGATATTCCTTATTCAGCAATTTATCAAGCATTTCAAGAATTAATCCGTAAACTGCTAAGTGAACCAGAAACTACCCTACAAACATGGAAAAATAAATTATTAGAAGCTCTAGGAAATAACGGTCAAATTATTATTGATGTAATTCCCGAAGTTGAAAAAATCATCGGTAAACAACCACAAGTCGAACAATTAGGAGCTAGCGAAAGTCAAAATAGATTTAATTTATTCTTTCAAAGATTTTTGAGTGTATTTTGTCAAAAAGAACATCCTCTAGTTATCTTTATTGATGATTTACAATGGGCAGATTTACCATCTCTAAATTTAATTGAGCAATTAATTGTAGATCCTGACAACCAATATTTTCTTTTAATAGGAGCATATCGAGATAATGAAGTTAATTCGACTCACCCTCTAGTATGTACTTTAGAAAAAATCAAGCAAGCGAAAGTACCAGTTAATGAAATTACCCTTGACCCATTAAAAATTAATCATATTAATCAATTAACCGCTGAGACTCTAAATTGCTCCACAGAAATCACCAAACCTTTAGCAGAATTAGTTGCAAAAAAAACAGGAGGTAATCCATTTTTCCTGACTCAACTTCTTGATTCTTTATACCAAGAAAATTTCTTAGTATTTAACCCTGAGCAATCTCCTAGTTACTGGCAATGGAATCTAGAAGAAATTGAAAGTGTATCTATTACCGATAATGTAGTTGACTTGATGGTTAGAAAAATTGAAAAGTTGGATAAAAAAACTCAACAAGTTATCAAATTAGCTTCTTGTATTGGCAACCAATTTAATTTAGAAATTCTGGCGATCGTTAATAATAAATCTCAAATAATAACAGCTAAAGAAATACAGTCAGCTCTAGATGAAGGTTTAATAATTCCTCTAGACAATAATTATAAAGTTCCTCTACTTTGGCATTCAGAAAAATTATCAAATAATAGTTCAGAAACTTTTGATGAATATGCGAAATATATTCCCTACAAATTTTTACATGACCGAGTACAACAAGCAGCTTATTCTTTGATACCAGAAACAGAAAAAAAGCAGGTTCATCTACAAGTAGGTCGTTTGCTACTGAAAAATGTTCAAGATGCTCAGAATAAAGATGATGAGTTACAGAACAATATTTTTGATATTGTTAATCAACTGAACGAAGGTAGGGAGTTAATTACTGACCAATTAGAAAAAGGTGAGTTAGCTAAATTAAATCTTCAAGCTGGAAAAAAGGCTAAAGCATCGACTGCTTATGAAACGGCATTAAAGTATATAGAAACTGGGGTAAAATTTTTAGATTTTCACCAATGGAGTTATCAAAATTCATTAATATTTGAAGTTCATCTAGAATTTTTAGAAGTTCTTTATTTAACCGCCAATTATCAAAAAGTTCAAGATTACTCTGACATTTTGCTAAGTAAAAATTATGATACTCTCGACAAAGTGAAGATATATCAAATCAAAAGTTTGTCTTATATGTCCGATCTTAACCAACAAAAAGCAATAGAAAATTTTGTCAAAGCTTTAGCATTACCTAAAATAGACATAGATATACCTCAAAATGAAGAAGAAATAAAAGAAAGAACCGACCAAGAATATAAGCGTTTTAAATTTATTTTAAAAGATAAACAGATTCAGGATTTAGTCGATCTTCCACAACTAACAGATCCTTATAAAATTTCAGCTATAATAATATCACAACGGATGATACCTCTTCTAGTGAGTACAAGTTCACCTTTAGCATCTTTGATTATACTAACTATAATAAATCTCTGCATTCAATACGGTAATCCACCTCAAGCTGCTGGTAGCTATGCTGTTTACGGTATTTTATTCTCACCTTCTTCTCCCGAGGATATTGAATTAGGATATCAGTTTGGACAATTATCTCTGAAGTTGCAAGAAAAATATAATATATCTTCATTAGAACCTTTAGTCATCCATCTCTATTATGGACACGTCCGTTATTGGAAAGAATATTTAAGAAATACTGAGGCACAAGAACAATGCATTCATGGATTTCAGAAAGGTAGGGATATGGGAGATTATATTTGGGCTTTCTCCTGTTTCATTAGTTATTATCTTATCAATTTATTTGGAGGATATAGCTTAGAAATTATCTGGGAAAAAAGTGGAAAATATGTTCAGTTAATTAATGATTTTCAAATAGAGTATTGTACTAATTACACACACATATGTCATCAAATAGTAAGTAATTTAATTAATAAGCAAAAAGATTTTGTTGTCATTGGTGATTCCTTATTAGCAGAGGAATCTTATTTAGATAATTGGGATAAAAGCAAAAATATATGGTTGTTATTTATCACTTATGTTGCCAAAACATTTCTACTTTACTTTTTCAAGCAATATGATAGGGCGATTGATTATTCAATCAAAGCTCAAAAACACAACTATGGCGGTTGTTCCAAATATTTACCAGCACCTCAACATAATTTTTACTCATCTCTTACTTTCCTAGCTAATTACCATAATTCAGAGCCAACTAAACAAAAAAAATTACTAGAGCAAGTAGAAAAAAATCAGGAAACTCTGAAAATGTGGACTGGGAATTGCCGTGAAAATTTCCAGCACAAATACGATTTAGTAGAAGCAGAAAAAGCACGAGTATTAGGACAAACTTTACAAGCACAAGAACTGTACGATCGCGCCATTCAAGGAGCAAAAAAATATGAATTTATCCACGAAGAAGCTTTAGCTTACGAACGAGCAGCAGAATTTTATCTCGCCCTTGACAGACAAGAAATAGGTCAACTTTACCTCAGAAATGCCCATCATTGTTACATCCGTTGGGGAGCAAAAGCTAAAGTCAAACAATTAGAAGAGGAATATCCCCAATATTTATTAGGAGTAGCAAATAAAAATAAATCAAAAGGTATTAGTACAACTATTTCTACCTCCGGTAATCATGGAGAAATTCTCGACTTAACCACAGTAATGAAAGCATCTCAAGCAATTTCTGGTGAAATTCAGCTCGAAAATCTCCTGCACAATTTAATGAAAATTACTATCGAAAATGCTGGAGCGCAAATAGGATTTTTAATTCTCTACCATCAAGGAAATTGGGTTATAGAAGCTCAAGGAAAAATAAACAGCGACGAAGTAACAATTTTACAATCAATTCCCATCGAATCTACAGACCCCCAAACATCACTTCCCATATTACCAACTACCATTATTAACTATGTAATTCGCACTCAAGAAAATATTGCACTCAACGACGCAGCTAACCAAGGACAATTTATTAATGACCCCTATATTATCGCCACAAAAAGTAAATCAATTCTCTGCACTCCCCTGATTAATCAAAGTCAATTAAGCGGAATAGTTTATTTAGAAAATAATTTAACCACAAATACATTCACCTCAGAAAGAGTCGAACTATTAAATATTTTATCTGCTCAAGCAGCAATTTCCATCGACAATTCCCGACTTTATCAAACCCTAGAACAAAGAGTAGAAGAACGCACAAAAGAACTATCTCAAACCTTAGAAGTTCTCAAAGCAACTCAAGCAGAACTAATCTTTGAAAATGAACTACTAAAAACTGGCAAACCAACCTCTGATTTTAATTATAAAGTAGGTGGAAGTTTGCCCAATAATTCCCCTACTTATGTAGTCCGGCAAGCCGATCGCTCCCTCTATCAAGCCTTAAAACAGGGTGAATTTTGTTATATTTTGAATGCCCGACAAATGGGAAAATCTAGTCTGATGGTCAGAATGATCCACCATCTCAACCATGAAGGACATCATTGTGCAGCAATAGATTTAACTCAAATTGGTAGTGAAAACGTCACCGTAGAACAATGGTATAAAGGATTAGCAGTGGATCTATTGCGCAGTTTTCGTTTAATGAAAAAATTTAATTTAATCAAATTAAAAACTTGGTGGAATGACAGATTAGATATTTCTCCAGTACAAAGATTAAGTCAATTTATTGAAGATATTTTATTAGTAGAACTGAATAATGAGAACGATGAATCTATCAAAAAAGTCTTCATTTTTCTTGATGAAGTTGATACAATTTTAAGCTTAAAATTTCCAGTAAATGACTTTTTTGCCCTAATTCGCTCTTGCTACAATAAACGAATGATTCATCCAGAATCTATATACCAGAATCTCGCCTTTGCTTTTTTTGGGGTAGCAACTCCTTCAGAATTAATGACTGATATGAGAAGAACCCCTTTTAATATTGGTCAAACAGTTGAACTAGAAAGCTTCAAAACACATGAAGCACAACCTTTATTATATGGAATAACAGAAAAAGTTAGTAATCCTCAAACCATGCTCCAAGAAATATTAAACTGGACCGGAGGACAACCTTTTTTAACTCAAAAACTATGTCAATTAATTCGTAATTCAGAAATACCAATTCCAGTCAATGGTGAAGCTAAGTGGATAGAAAACTTAGTACAAGAAAAAATCCTGAAAAATTGGGAAAGTCAAGATGAACCAGAACATTTAAAAACAATACGCGATCGTATTTTTCATAGTGAAAATAGAAAACAAATGCTCGAAATTTATCAACAATTATTGGAGCAAAAAGAGATAATGAGAACAAACATTCCAGAAGAAAAAGAATTATGTTTATCAGGACTGGTAATTAAGCAAAATGATTTGCTGAAAATTCATAACCGCATTTATGAATTAATATTTAATCACAGTTGGACTGAAAAAAATCTGCTTGAGTTGAGCTAATAGTCAGGAGTTAGTCCTCAGAAGTCAGTTCTCAGAAGTCAGGAGTAATTGTGAAATATTCTATTCTGGTCTCCGTTCTACTAAACTTACCCAAACTTCGCTCTGTCTTTTTAAATTAAAAATATCTCAAGCAGGTTCTATAACATTGCTCTTACCCACTCAATAAATAACTTTGCCTGCTCTGCCCAAAAATCAGAACCCCAATAAACAAAACAACTGGTTTCACACAACAATAACGCTCTAGTTTTTTCAGCAGACCCCTGACCAGACTCTACAACCTTGGCATAATGTTGACTCAACTTTTCAACTGCTGCCAATACCTGTTGTCTTAAGTCTCCCTCTTGCCATTGCTGATGACCGCCGATCCACGAACCCCCGATTGACTTAAGTCTTACCTCTGTCGCTGAACCCTCTGATAAATATGTATCGATATATTGACTTACAGTCAGAAAACCTACATCAGACCAGCGATCGCTCTCCCGAAATAGAGGAGCAAAAGAATTCTTAAAATATTCAAACATCATCACATTACCATTTTCCCCATCAGAAGTCGGCACTACCAAAGCAGGCGATTTCATTCCCACTTCTTGCCCACGATATCGTACATCACTAATACAACCATCAGCATTTTGACCGCTTTGCTGTCGAATACCCATATCCGTATCCCTAACCACACAGAGAATACGTTCCGACTCACCATCTGACTCTACCACCAACCAATGCACTCGATTTTCTAACTCTGGCGTACTCCAACCTTCAGGATGTTCCAACGCTGCATTAGGTAAAATAATCCATTCATAACCACACTTCTTCAATAGACGTATAAATCTCAATGCTTCAGCAGGGTCTCCTGTCATACCCATCTCTGGCAACCAAAACCCTCTTATCCGCGATAGTGCCTCTGTCCCAAATAAATCGGCAAAGACTCGTCGCCATTCCATAATTTGAGCTTCGTGGTCTCGTTCAGGAGTGGCCGGAAAATAGCAATGACTATATGCACTACCAGTAAATTCTATTGTGTCTGAATATTCTGTGAGAACTTCTCGCCAGAGACTAATCACATCTCCTACTGGTTCATTATCAACGTGAAGATGAGAAAAAATGCCATTGGTAGAAAGTTTGGCCATTTCTTCGAGCAATACTCCAGAGTAATCTACCATCATCCGGGGTTGATGACCTTCTTGTATGAGTTGTTTCGCATAACGGGCAGGATTTTTGTATGCTTGAGCAAACCATTGAGCATTCCAATGCTCTTCAGAGTTTTCTTCACTGCCAAGCATTTTTTCTAAGTTGCCCTGTAGTTGACCATTATTCCAAATCGGAGGTTGGTGAAAATGTAACCAGGGGACAAATATGGACAGAGGATTGGGATTTGACACTATATAAAATTTCCTGCACTTTAGCCAGGATACTAGTCAATCATAGCACCTTTAAGAAAAGTTAGGACAAGTTCTCAAATCTTGAAGCTCGATGGAACTTTTGGGGAGTTTCAGAAGCCAAACTTCAAATCAACAACTATTAGTTGACCCTCAAAAGCGTAGAAACTAACTTTGTGAATGTTCTGGGCATTCACAGTTAATTGAGCATTTGGGGAAATATGTGAATTAGAGTTAAGTAAGTTTGAGGCGGAGGTTTCGTCTTTGGCCAGAAGTTCTTCATTTTGATTATAAGCTGATAAGACTGTTCGGCGAGAACTGGTGACTACTCCACTGACAAACTTGACTGGAGATTTAAAGTGAATTTCTATTAGGCCACTTTTTGGCGCTCCCATTAAGACTTTGACGCCTGGAGGAACTGCAAAAGCAGGGTTTGATGGTTCAATCGCAATTGCATTAGAGAAAGTTAGGCCCCAATTTTTAAATTGATGGTCTACTACTTCAAAGGATTTTAAATTTTCTAGGTCAAGGCGAATACAACTAGGCATTGTTGAGAGTTGTAAGAATTCTGATTCAGTCATTTCATCGTCAGGAATGGCTACGGTATATCTGTTGAAATTGTTGACCCTGAAGTTATTGCTGAGAGGATTGATATTTCGCGTTGTATCAATGGGAAAAGTCTTTAGCATTGGACATCCTTGATAAATTTGTCATCGCAGCGAGGGGCTTTACCCCTCATTGTATTATTACTTATAGCTTATTCTTGAGAACTTTGCTTTGATCGGGAAAGTTTTCATTTTCTTTAGAACTTCACTTTGAGCAAGGGAATTTTCGGTTTGTATCGATGACTAAGATTGACCATTTCTGATTATGACTTTATTTGAGTTACAAATAAAAATGATTTATTGAAAGTTGTAATAAGGGAATAGGAAATATTAGGAAAAACATTAGCATCAGTCAAATACCAACTCGTTCTGTGCTATATGTAGCTTCTATAGCGCTGTGCGCAGGCAACAGGCAACAGGCAACAGGCAACAGGGGGAGTAAATTGCCGATAATATAAGACTTTTAGCTATTTAGCCCCTCCTGCGATTTGTAAAGATACCAGCGCTCATTGCTATAAAATTTGATATTGAGAAAGATTAAGATATAAAAAATTAACCGAGTATCTGACTAAAACAATGCTTGATACTCGGTATCTGGAATTTTTGACCCAATTTTACAGCACTTTTTAGGAAGCGTGAGGTACAGTTTTATGATGAATCTTTTTTTCCCTACTCCCTACCTAAAGTCCTAAAATTTTGTACCTCATCAACTCCAAAACTGCTGTAAGTTTTAAGAATCATTCGTTGCTGACAAAACGTTAAGAGATAAAGCCAATTTCACCTTCAACATTAAATTTTTTTTGAGGATGTTCTTTTAAGAACAATTCCACACCTTGTCGTACTTGTTGTCCCCAATAATCTAAACCAACATCATGAAGAATTATTGTTCCTTCTGGTTTAATATAACTAGAAAGTAGTGTTAGGTCTTGTTTGACCGCCTCCGTTCTATGATCTGCATCCAGAAATGCTAGATCGAATTTTCCATATTCTTCACATACTTCTCGACCAATAATTTCTCTGTCTTCAAGGTTAATCCCATAATTTACAACTTTATCTAAATCTTCTTGGTTGGGAAAACCGCAAGAAAAAAAACCTCGTTTTAAGGTAAATCTTGTCAAAATATCAAAGTGTTTAAGGACTTTTTCAACAAAATATAAATGAGTTTGTTTATTTTTAATTTCAAATTGTTTAACGCAAAGAAGATTGAGAAGTTCTACAGGAAGGTCGGCATCCACACAAACAATTTTTGACTCTGGTAGACACAATCCTAATACAGCAGTGGAAACTCCGACAAACGTGCCAATTTCTAATATTTTTTGATGATTTTTTTGACGGCTAATATTAATCAATTTTTCTGCATCATCAAGTTTGACTGAGGCATTTTCAATAAATGCTCGATTGAGTCCTTGTTGACTAAGAAAAGATAATGCTTGTTCTCTTGCTTCTTTGACAGTTATCATTGTTACAGTGGCTTTTTTTTCAAATATTAGTATCTTTATATTTTTAGCAGATTCTACAGGAGAATAATCTGTGAACTTCAAAAATTAAATCCTGAAAGAACAATTAGGATGCTTCAAAAATTAATTATTAATTATTAATTATTATCTCTCTTTGAAAAGAAGAGGATTGACGCAAAAGGGAAAAATTTTTCTTCTCTTGGTCGATTGGATATGGCTCCGAGACCCTTTCTTGCAGACCCGCTCCGAATGGCGCCATCCCACCCTACGGGAAGCTACGCTAACGACCACTTTTTTCTCCTTTAAAGGAGAAGGAGAGGCTTTAAACCTTCATTATTCGGTAAGGAACTTAATTTACTCTCAAATCTAATTTTCCTTGGCATCTCTTTTTTGCCAAAAATCATCACGCATTGCTTGCTCTGATTTTAAGCCAGCAAGTTTTACTTTTTCTAGTTCTTCATTAAATTTACGAACTATTGCTTGTTCATACCGATAATTAACTATTTCTCGAGGTGTCAAAACAGGTTGTACAAGAGAAACAATTTTAGCTCCAATTGCAGTATGAATTTTTTCTTGAGTTTGCCTAGAATAATGTCTTCCAGTAATCACATACCAAGCAAACATTTCACAATTATTAGTATGAATATTGTACTTGCCAAATTTGTGTAAATATTCACCAGCTCGTTGTTCTTGTTCAACTGTTAATTCTGCCTCTTTTCCTTGATATTCAATTCCTAGAGGACCCCATCTAATTGAATTTTCAAATGTTCCGTCAGACGAAATAAAATAATGTCTAGCAATTCCAGCAGTGGATTCAATTGCAATACTATAAATTGAGGAATTCATATATTTTATACTCCTTTTATTTATACAGCTTTTACCATTTTTATGAGGTACAAAATTTTAGGTTTGAGGGAACAGGAAATAGGGAACAGGGAACACAAAAGAATCAAAACAACTCTACCTCATAGCTTCGGAAATTGCTGTATGTATTTTTTTAAGTTTATACTATGACAACTTGCTTAATGTGTTTAACAAACTTATACAACAGTTTCCTACTTGAGAAAGTACATATATTGATAATTTTAGGGACTAGGAAATAGAATGAATATAGACTTATCGCGTTTGAGGGCAGTTTTTTTCAATACTTTTAATTCTCTTTAAATCTCTCAATACTAATTACCGAATAATTAATAATTAATAATGTAAGCATTCAGCCATCAGCTTCAGGACTTACGCAAAATACGAAATTATACACCATCTGTAGGGGCGTTACGAAGTATGCGAAGCAAACGGCCGTTTGCTATATGCGGTGGTTATAGGTAAGTCCTGAGCTTTTGAAAGAAAGAATCAAGTAAAATAATTAAGCATTCAACTATTAGCATTCAGTTATCAGCTTTTGAAATCAAATAAATAATCAAGTAATGACCAAGGTTAGTTGAAAGGACTATTTCATTTCCTGCGGAATGCTGCGCAAACATATTTCACTCCTTAAATACTAATTCCTCCTTCCAAGATAATGAGTGAATAACTCATAGCTGATAGCTGACCGCTGAATGCTTACTTAATAATTAAATAATTCGCGCCTTGAACCCTCTCCTTTTAAGGGAAAAAAAAGTGCTAGGATATTTCCTTATATTCAATTCGGTAACGGTTAAAACCCGAGGTAATTATCAATTACCCATGATCAATTATCAATTAATCAACGATCTAAAGGCAATGAATTAATAGCTAATAGCTGATAGCTGAATGCTTACATGATAGAAACTTCCAAGTAAATCTTATCAACAATAGTCAGACTACTAGAAATAATCTCTCCAACTGCAAAATTATTGTTAACTCTAACTTGGGTAATAGTTATATTAAATAAGGTTAGTAGATGTGCTTTAAAAAATAGAAATCACCATCTTCGCTAAACGTTTCATTCCCTCTTGAATATCCTCATCAGAAGCAGTTAAACTAATCCGAATACACTCCTGTTTATGAGGCCATTCTTCCCGTAAACCAGGGAAAAAAGAACTCCCAGGTACCACAATAACCCCCACCTCCTTCAACTTTTGATAAAGCTCCCAGTCAGTCATCGGTAAATCTTTCAACCATAACCAAGCAAAAATTGCTCCCTCAAAACGATGGAGAAACCAGGGCAAATTTTTTGGTAAAGCTTTTGATAAAGTTGATTCTAAAATTGAAAACTTATTTTTGTAAAAAGGCCGAATTACTTCAGTAGAAATTTCTGCCAAGGCCCCAGAATTAATTGCATAAGTAGCGATGGCTTGTCCATAACGAGGAGAATGAATACACATATTAGTCTGGAAAGCCTGCAAAACCTCAATTATTCGTTCATCCCCAATAGCAATACCAATTCTTTCTCCAGGAAGTCCAGCTTTCGATAAACTCATACAATGACAGATATTGTCCCCAAATATTGGCTCCATCTCCACAAAATTTAATCCTGGATATGGAGGAGCATAAGCAGCATCCACAAACACTGGCACATCATAAACAGCGGCCTGATCTGCAATTTTCTTCACCTCATCAGCACTAATCACATTACCAGTCGGATTACAGGGGCGTGAGAAAATGACACAGCCAGTATTTTCATCAATGACCAACTGACTAAAGTCTGGACAATATTTGAAGCGATGAGATTCAGCATCTATTTCCAGAGTCGGTTTATAAGCAACCACCGCTTCAGGAACTAAACTCACTCCGCCATAACCTGTATAATCTGGACTCAGAGGTAGAACAATTTTTTTCAGACTTTGGCTGCTAGTATATCCACCAAAAGCATTAGCAGCATAGAAATATATAGACTGAGAACCAGGAGTAATTAAAATATTGCGATCGCTTAAATTAAGGCCATAGCGACAGTTAAAATCATTAACAACTGCATCAATCAACGGTTGATAACCCTGAGATGAACCGTAACGCCCCACAACTTCCCCATATTCTGGACTTGCCAATAATTTTGTGGTACAATTCCGCCACAACTTTTCTACTTCTGGCAAAACCAGGGGATTTCCTGAACTAAAGTTGAGAAACTCCTGACCCTGGCCTGCTCGTAGGGTAGCAATAATATCTGCCATAATTGCCCGCACACCTGTGAGGCGGGACATAGTTGCACCAAATTCACTCAGGGCAGGATTAACCATAGCATCTAATCAAATATAAATAGATTGACAATTTTTTAATTGTAGCCAAGATTCAATAATTTAGAATTTAGAATTTAGAATTTAGAATTACCTCTTCTTATTAAACCTATACCTAAATTTTTCGGTAATTCAACCAGGCAATTTTCTTTCTTCCTTCTTCCTTCAAAAATAATAGATTGACAATTTTTTCATAGTTACCAATAGTATTTGAAGCAGCCAATTTTCCTTCTTCCTTCTTCCTTCTTCCTTCTTCCTCTAAAAATAAATGAATAATAGAACTATTTGGCAAGCAGATTATTATCGCCGTCCACTCAAGGATAAACAAGGCCAACAGTTATGGGAATTATTAATTTGTACTCCCACTCGTAGCTTAGAATTTACTGCTATTTGTCCCCAGTCAGAAGTTAATGCCAATTGGCTAGTGGAGCAACTACAAAAAGTGGGTCAAGGCCAGGATTTACCAAGTACAATTCAAGTATTTCGACCTCAATCTTTGGGTTTAATTGAAACTGCAGCTCAAATTTTGGGGGTAAAAGTGGAAGCGACTAGACATACTACTGCTTTAAAACAATGGTTACTAGATAGGGCGCAACAATATCAGAGGATGGAAACATATACTGGGGAATCTTACGATCCCTTAAAATTAGATTCTCCTCCACCCGTACCATTAGCTGAAAATCTTTGGGGCGATCGCTGGAGATTTGCGACATTACCTGCGGGTAATATTAAGGATATTATTGAGCGCCCAATTCCTATTTTGTCAGTACCTGAATTTCTTTTACCCTTAAATTTAGGATTGTCTTCAACACTTCCTATACCGGGGGTTGTTATAGACGGAGGTCGTCAGTCTATGAGATTAGCTAAATGGTTAGAAGCAGCGCAACCATATTTTTTAAAGTATGTTTCTGGCGATCCTGATGGGTTAATTTTAGAAGCAGGATTAGCAGATCGGTGGGTAGTTGCTACTTTTTCAGACCAGGAAGTGTCACTAGCAGCTCAAGTTTATGAAGAGAGAAAACAACATAGTCAGGGGTTACATTTTCTGTTAGTACAACCAGATGATTCTGGCATGACTTATAGTGGATTTTGGCTTTTACAGTAGAAAACAATTAATTTATACCAGAAGCAACAATGAAGAAGTAAGAACGAAAAATCTTGTGTTTTCAGAGTTTTAAGCTTTTGATATTTCAAATATAGTAATGGTGACTGCTATCACCCACGACCAAGGTAGGAAATACAATTAAAGGTTTTCCAATTTTTTATCTGTATAGGTTGTAACCGTAGGCAAGTCTATTAAAACTATGAAAAGAAAAATCAAGTAATATCATGTCCATTTAATAGCGCACTTGAAAAAAACCGACCCTCTCACTTCAACGGCAAATATCTCTATTCCTCCCGATTCTTGCTCACTTAATTTATAAGTATTCAGGTGAATATGATATAACTACTACAGCCCAGATTTATACCAAAACTTAATGTCTGAACTCCTGAGTATAAATCAGGTAGATTTTATGGATAGATGATGAGGGATTAGAAGAAAATCATCATTAAATTGACTCTAGACTCTGAAGTAATATTCAAAAGTCATAATTCAGAGATATTTTAAACAGTTCACTAAATCCCACTATTTGACAATACTAATTCGTCCAGCAATTAATTCTTCATAAACCTGTTTAATATGTTTTTGTTCTGTGGTACTTAAAGAACGAGGTGAAAATAACGCCATTCTTAAAAACTGGCGATCGCTAGCCGAAATTTTACGAACGACAAAAATATTACTGACAACTAATTCTAGGGAAGTTGTTCTAGCTTTAGCTTGAGATTTGTTCATTTTTCTAAAAAATCAGATAATTGTCCGACAAAAGAGAAATATTCCTAAAATACTGGCTACCTTCAGAACAGAAAATTGAAAAAATATCTGGGTAGGATAATTAGGTAGGAGTATCAAAAAAGGGCACGATACAAAATTGATTAATTTTTATTTTCCTAGAATACGATCAAAGTATAGTTTGTTTTATGAAAATTTGGTTAAGATTACCCCCTTCCCACCAGAAGATTACCTTAGTCGAAATGTTCTATTTTGTGAAAGCGTGACCATGATACAACCCGAATTATATTAATGTAGTCTTTATGATTACATTATAGGTAATCTTCTAGGGGAAAGGGAGTAATATCATGTTCGGACGGGTCAGTTATAATAAAATTTAAGGACTCCGGGTATCGACAGTACCAAATAAATACTTAAATTATCAATACCCCCAATACCAATATTTGTTCTTTTTCTCCAATATTTCCTCCTGACTCCTGACTCCTGACTCCTGAGGACTCACAACAGTCATTTATAAGTATTCAACCATTAGCGTAGCTCCCCCTCCGGGGGAACATGATATAAGCATAAATATTGAAGATTTTGAAAAAAGTAATTTTTTTTTATACATTCGGTGATTAAAAATACTTAGATATATAGTATGTCTAATGCTTATGTATTAGTCATAAACACTTACTTGACTCTGTGCCCTCTTCTCTATAGTGGCGTATTGCTAGTTATTTATCTTTAGTCTGTAATGGGTTTAATAACTCACCCCACTATCACCTGCGGTATTAATGCCGTTGGTGGGGTGAGAGTCCCCGTAAACCGCATTATCGGTTACTTTCTTCCATCAGTATTTAAACGGATACAATCCAAAATTATTTCACCAGAAATTCGGTAGAATACCTGAGAAATTAAACATATTAGCTAATCTCAGGATGACCAAAGTAAAAATAGGAATTATTGGCGGCAGTGGTTTGTACAAAATGGAGGCACTCACAGATGTGGAGGAGATACGGGTAGATACCCCCTTCGGGTCTCCCTCTGATGCTTTTATTGTTGGTACTTTGGAAGGAACACGAGTAGCATTTCTCCCCAGACACGATCGTAATCACGCTTTATTACCATCTGAATTACCATTTCGCGCCAATATCTATGGTATGAAAAGTCTGGGTGTGGAATATTTAATCTCTGCTTCTGCAGTTGGTTCTCTCAAAGAAGAAGTTAAACCACTAGACTTAGTAGTAGTAGACCAGTTCATTGACCGGACAAAAGGTCGGATATCTACTTTTTTCGGTGAAGGAATAGCAGGGCACATTACTTTTGAAAATCCTACTTGTCCTCAACTAGCAAAAATGCTGGCAGATGCTGCGGAAAGTTTGAATTTATCGGATATAAATGTGCATCGTAGTGGCACTTATTTATGTATGGAGGGACCTGCTTTTTCTACCAAAGCAGAATCAAATTTATATCGTAGTTGGGGCGCAACAGTTATTGGGATGACAAATTTACCAGAAGCAAAGTTGGCAAGAGAAGCAGAAATAGCTTATGCAACTTTAGCTCTGTCTACAGATTATGATTGTTGGCATGAAGAACATGAAAGCGTAACTATAGAAATGGTGGTTAATAATGTAAAGAAGAATGGGGAGAATGCTCAAAAAGTTATTCAGGAAACTGTCCGGAGATTGAGTCAAAATCAGTTTGTTTCTGATTCTCATTCAGCGTTGAAAAATGCTATTTTGACTCCTTTGGATAAAGTACCTGCTACAACTAAAGAAAAGTTGGGATTATTATTACAGAAATATACTTAATAGGGAGGAGTCAGTCCTCAGGAGTCAGTCCTCAGGAGTCAGAATAAATGAGAAAGTGCGACTCGTTGGCTAGTCAAAACCGCCGTAATGTAGTTTTAGCAAGCCTTTTAAGTCAATACATCAAGTGAATGGCTTTCCCTACGGGATAACTTCGTTAACGACTTGAAAAACTCTTATGACCTTGTAGGTGAAATTCCTACCGCCTTGTTGTTGGGCTGACAGCATAGGCCACAGGGTAGAGACTGAACATCAATCCCTGAAGCTGGTCTAAATGCGGGACAATACCAGTTACCAGGAACGACACCGCTAGCAAAGACTGACAAGTGGACGAACACAAAGGCAATCAAACTCTCGTCACGATTAACCATTCCAAAGGTAACTATGGAATGTAGGACAAATGTCAGAGGGTCAAGGATATAGGCATTATTCCCGCTCATGTCAACAATCATATCGAACCCTCCGGGAGACTTAGTCCCACTAAATCAGTCGCAATCAAGGCATAAGGGAACGAGGAAACCTCCTTAAAGACACCTAAGTATACAGGTCGATTAACTGAGGAAGCCATTCAAGGTTAGTCTACGCAAATGGTCGTAGGTCTTAAGGAGAGTAGGATTGGGTAAAAAGCTATCAAGCTGACGTACCTACTGTTGAATGCAGTGTAAAGCAATGATTAGTAATGAATAAAGCCAAAATACTAAAGAAGAAATTAGGGTCACCTAAACCATTCTCAAGTGTGGTATGGGATACATAGGACATACCCTCTCCAGCATCCATTCACCCAACACTCAAGTGGAAGGACATAAACTGGAAGTAAGTAGAGAAGTATGTATTCAAATTGCAAAAATTGATTTACAAAGCATCCAGTCGTGGCAAACTCCGCAAGATGCGCAAATACCAAAAACTTCTGACAAAAAGTTACTACGCAAGGTTGCTAGCTGTTAGGCGCGTAACACAAGATAACCAGGGTAAGAAGACTGCCGGGGTAGACGGAATCAAAAACCTGACACCCATACAAAGACTTAATTTGGTTGATGTATTAAGAACACGCCATCTCAAAGCAAGTCCAACCCGCAGAGTCTGGATACCAAAACCAGGAAGAGAAGAGAAACGTCCTTTAGGCATTCCAACAATGTACGACAGAACGTTACAAGCACTGGTGAAGTTAGGTATGGAACCAGAGTGGGAGACACGCTTTGAACCTAACAGCTATGGTTTTAGACCAGGAAAGTCAACCCATGATGCCATAGAAGCCATCTTTAACAGCATCAGGAGCAAACCAAAATTTATCTTAGATGCTGATATATCCAAATGTTTTGACCAAATTAACCATGATGCACTGTGAGGAAAAATTGGAAAATCTCCATACAGACGATTAATCAAACAATGATTCAGGTCCGGAGTATTTGACAATAATCAATTCCTAGAATCTGTGGAAGGTACAGCACAGGGAGGGGACTTATGACCCCTAAAGTCGAAACATCGCCTTACACGGTATGGAAGAAAGACTAATGGAATTTGCCGAGGAACTCCCACTTAGACACCCTAATGGGAAAATCATGTGCAAGAAGGACAAAAGATATAGGCTATCTCTAATACGCTATGCTGATGACTTCGTTATCCTACACGAAGATATCAAAGTAGTGAAACAAGCAAAGGCCGTGACACAGAAATGGTTAAATCAGATAGGATTAGAACTAAAACCTCAAAAAACCAGAATTGCCCATACCTTAGAGGAATATGAAGGAAATAAACCTGGATTTGACTTCTTAGTGGGACTTACACAATTTTTAGAGCTTTAATATAGCCTCAACCCTCTTGATAGCAGGCAAATACGTTCATGTTTTCAGTCAACCAACCTCAAAAATGGTGCATACATCGCTGTACGAAAAGCGTACCATTGCTTCAGTAAAAGTCTTTAAAGGTTTCTTAGCCCATTGCCTTTGTCATCCTCCTGTTAACTTATGCCAAATTATAAAAGTATCAGCACAAAACACCAAGATCAAATGGCGTTTTAGGCTCCATTTATCTCTTATATCATGTCCGGTAGCATCGTTTGTGTATAATTGAAGAGGAGAAAAATAATTCCCAGGAGCGATCGCCATTATGCCAAGACGCTTAAGTATCCAAGAACACCTAAGTATAGATGAACTAGAAAGAA
>NZ_JAAHGU010000123.1:0-22104 GCF_010692685.1 Okeania sp. SIO2F5
ACCTTTCAAAGCAAGGGGGCATTGCAGTAGGGGTTGTTTCTTTCATTCCTTGCGATCGCTTCGACGTAAAATTATTGATTTACAAGCATTATAGTCTAATTTGGCCAGTTAAGTTGTGTAAGTCCCAGTATAAGATATTTTGTATAATTCTTAAATAAAAAATAGTCAAATGTATTATAATGAAACATAATTTTTTCCTGATAATTAATTAATTAATTCCTATGCGTTAAAAAGTTATAATTTTTTGACAAAATGATAGATTATTACTATAAAAATCCTAAATAGGTTGCGACAAATCAAGGTGACAATTGGGACATTGATTTATGATAAATCTTGATACCCATACTTGGATTTTGTGGTTGAGAGAGCGATCGCTTTCAACTATCACTATCCAAGACTCAACGACAAATCCAACCAAATTTAATTTAAAAATATGTCAAAAACAGTTTATAAAGTCCAAAATTACTCTCACAACAAAGATGTCGATCAATTGTATGCAACAAAGCCGCAAATAACTGCAAAGTTTCCGTTTATGATGAATGGTCTCCATTAGAAGAAATTATTGTCGGAGTGTTAGAAAATGCAAGACTTCCTCAAATTGACCCCAGTGTGCGCGGGGTAGATTTTCCTGAATTAGCTGACGAAGATATCCCAACTGGGCAATTTAGCGATCGCGTCCTAGAAGAAACTCAAGAAGACCTTGCTATTTTGGTTGCCACGTTGCAAGAATTAAACGTGAAAGTTCGTCGTCCAGAAATTACCAACCATTCAATCTCTTTTTCTACCCCTAATTGCTCTACTTGCGGACATTTTAATTATTGTCCTCGCGATCTGTTTCTTGCCATAGGTAATCAAATTATCGAAGCTCCCTCCTCTTCTCGTTCTCGTTATTTTGAAATGGATGCTTATAAAAAAGTATTTTTAGAGTATTTCCATTCCGGTAAAAGCATTGCTGAGTGATGAAAAATTAGCAATTGAAAGGCATCCAGTAATGGAACGTTGGGAAACGCCTTATATGAACGCTTTTGCTGCGTTAGTAACTCGAAATGGGGGTAACATATTAGAATGTGGTTTTGGCTGAGGAATATCGGCTCATGCTATTCAATCTTATTCTCCAAAAGAACATACAATTATAGAACAGCCTATTAATTGAGCGATCGCTTCTTAACCAGAGGCGATCGCTCTCCTCTTCATTTGAATTTCTATTGAATTCTTACTTTTGACTTTTGACTTTCTATGGTGCTAACTTACCTTTACCAAGTCTATTTTTTTCATACCATTCTGCTATATTCGGCACCCAATATTGAACATGAGGCCACATTAACTCACAAAGTTTTTGAATTTCTAATTGAGCATTCTTTTTCCAACGTAAATCCAAAAAATGTAGCAAACTACGACAATTAAAACTAACAACAAAATGCTGACGATAATCAAAAGGAATTTTTCCTCTTGCGTGTTCTTCAGACATTCCAAATTCCATATCAAGTTTGTATTTCTTAGCTGCCTCCAAACACCAATGTAAATCTTGTTCTCGTTGTTCAGCAGAATAATAATATTTTTTACCTTGACGGTCAGAATATTCCCCTACTGGACGTAAATAAAAAGCAGTTTCTATATCCGTTTTTCCCTCTGCAACTGCAATAACTTTTCCCGAACAAAATCGATAACTTTGTACATCGAAAGTAACTCCCACACGATGAGTTCTTGCTTGCTGCATAACACTATGAGGAAAAAAACCACAATTAAAAGTAATTTGAGGATGTTAAACTAAACAAGCTTATTTCCGGATTACTCCTTTATAAAGCCTGTTCGTCTTCAGAACCGGACGTGAGACTTTCACCTCATCACGGCTCCTCTCTTAAACGTCCCTTGTCATGGGTACATCCTTAAAATTCCACTTAAGATCTAATGAGTCCTAATGGTTCACTGCTTTTAAATCCTCGGCAGTTTTAACGTCGTGGCAATGTCGGTGCAACAGTTGTTTGTTTTTATAGGTGTTATCACCGCCTTCAGACCTGGGAACGATGTGGTCAACTTCGATTAAATCCATTGGTCTAAAGTGTAATCCACAAAATGCGCATTTACCTTTTTGTCGCTTAAGTAGCGTTGTAACTTCTTTTCTTACGCCGGGATGTTTGTCGATTCTGCTACTCCAATAAATCCAATCACCATCGTAGGGAGATTTATGACCTCTCACCTTGATGTGCCGTTCAATAGGTACGTCTGAGTGTTGGTTTAGTATAATCTTACCATTAGTAAAAACCCAATTTCTGGTTCCTTTTTGGTGAAAATACTTCTGTTTGACCCAGGTGGCTGACTTATTTGGATGTCTTCTACTTGCCCACCTCCATAGTCTTTTCCATAAGAGATTATCAAGTTTACTAAATGTCTCTTTGCTGACTACGGTTGAATAGTAGTTCGTCCATCCTCTGATTACCGGGTTTAGTTTACCTATAAGTGACTCTACTGGTGGATTTTTATGAGAGTCACATATATCTGCTAATTTCCGATAGTGAGTTCTTATACTCTTAGAGGATGGCTTAATCAGTGTTTTAAATCCTTGCTTGATTGACTTTACTTTCCATTGCCTGATTGTGAATCCTAAAAAGTCAAATCCGGGTTGATTCCTTTCATACTCTTTTAGGGTGTGGACAATTTTAGTCTTTTCTGGTTTTAGCTTTAATCCTTTTTGGTTTAACCATTCCTGTATCACGATTTTTGCTTGCCAGACTACTTCGATGTTCTCATGTAAGATGACGAAGTCATCCGCATAGCGTATTAGGATCAGACTCTTCATTTTGTCTCGCTGGCTTATTTGCCTACCGTTGTTACCTTTCATATCAAGGTTTTTTGCAAATGTCATGAGTCTTTCTTCCATACCGTGTAAGGCGATGTTTGCGCTTTTGGGGACTAATTACCCCTCCCTGTGGGGTTCCTTCCACAGTGTCTAGGAATTTATTGTTGTCAAACACTCCGGATTTTAACCATTGTTTGATTAGTCGTCTGTAGGGTGTTTGGCCAATTTTTCCTAGCAGTGCATCATGGTCAATTCGGTCAAAACACTTGGATATGTCAGCATCAAGGACATATTTGGGCTTTTTGTTGATGCTGGCATAGATGGCTGCAATAGCATCATGTGTTGACCGACCTGGCCTAAAACCATAGCTATTAGGTTCAAAGCGTGCTTCCCACTCTGGTTCCATACCTAACTTCACCAAGGCTTGTAACGCTCTGTCGTACATCGTCGGGATGCCTAATGGGCGTTTTTCATCTTTTCCTGGTTTTGGTATCCAGACTCTAAGGGTTGGACTTGCTTTGGGGTAGCGTGTGTTTAATAATTCGGCCAAGTTAAATCTCTGCATTGGAGGTAAGTTTTTAATCCCATCTACTCCAGCAGCTCTCTTTCCTTGGTTATCCTGTGTCACGCGCCTAACAGCTAGCAACCTTGCGTGGTAGCTTTTTAAAAGAAGTTTTTGGTATCTGTGCATCTTGCGGAATTCGCCACGACTAGATGCTCTGTAAATCAATTTTTGTAATTTGTATACAGATTTTTCTACCTTCTTCCAATTAATATCCTTCCATTTAAGGTTAGGATTGATTGAAACTTGTGAAAGCATATCCTCTGTATCCCATGCTACGCTTAAAAAGCGAGTGCGTAATTCTGAGGTCTCCTCAGAATGTAAGACGCACTCAAGAAAGGGCTTAGGATTCCCTAACTTTCTTTTTAGTGTCTGAGCTTTATTCATTACTATTCATTGCCTTACATTACGTCTAACAGTGGGTACGTCTGCATTACTGCTTTTTACCCAATCCTACTCTCCCTAAGACCTACGTCCAAAATGCGCAGATTGACCTTGAATGGCTTCCTAAGATTTCGACCTATATGCTTAGGTGTCTTAGAGAGGTTTCCTCGTTCCCTTATTCCTTTTTACGGCTGATTTAGTGGGGCAAAATCTCCCGGAGGGTTTGGCATGGTTGTTGATAATAGCTAGAACATACTATTATCCATTAACCCTCTGACTTGTTGTCCTACATCCCATAGCTATCTTAGGGATGGATGGATGTTTCGAGAGTTTGATTACCTTCCTGTTCGTCCACTTGTCAGCCTCTGCTAGAAATCTCACTTGTTTGATAGTTAAAGCTTTGATCCCATTTAGGCCAGCTTCAGGGATTGATGTTCAGTCGCTACCCTGTGGCCTATGCTGTCAACCCAACAACAAGGCGGATGGAATTTCACCATCAAGGACATAAGAGTTATCCATTAGTCGAGGTTGTCCTCATGTATTGACTAAGGATGGCCATTTATATCTAGTTTTACTAGCTTATTGACCAACGAGTCGCACGCTCTATACATCCATAATGCCCACGGTCTCCTGCCAAAAGTCTCTTGACAATTATTTCACCACATTTTGTTTCCGTAGGCCAATTATCTTGTTCGTCAAATACAAATCCTTCACTATAGTTACCCTAAGCATATAAGTTACCTTATATACTCGGCTTCAGAACCGAACGTGAGACTTTCACCTCATTCGGCTCCTCAATTTAGGACTGCTGCCTTTGCTTGCAACGACTTCCCAGGATCATGTCTTTTGTCATGACAGTGTAAATGTAGTACTTCTAGATTTTTATCGGTATTGTTTCCACCTCTAGCTTTGTGCTCAATGTGGTGTTTTTCCAATATATCTCCAGTGCGCGAAAGTTAGTCCGCATTCGGTACATTTTCCTTCTTGTCTTTTAATGATTCTGGCTTTTTAAGAGTCTGAGGTTTTACATTTATCCCCTAATCTCTTTGACCAATAATTATCATCTCCGTTGTCAGGGGAAGCATCTCCCTTGACTTTCACATACGTTTTACTCGCTTGTGTCTCGCGGTAATATGTTTGGGATTCCTAAGGGTCTTTGTTCCTTCCTTCCAGGTTTGGGTATCCAAACTCTTTTGGTTGGCGTGCTTTTATGACTTAACTTTAGCTTTTGAGCTAACTTTAGTGTTTCTGAGGGAGGAAGGGATTTTCTCCCATCTACCCCTGCTGTGTTCTTCCCTTTATTCTCCTGTGTGACTCTTCTTGCTACGATGAGTCTTGCTGACCAAGATTTGACAAGAAGTTTTTGTAGTTTGTGGGCTAACCTCACATTTCCACTTTTAGAAGCATTATAGATTCGTTTTTGGAGCTTGAAGACGTTTTGTTCGGCTGCTTTCCAGTCGATGTCTTTCCATTCCAACGTTGATTTTATCTCTGTTCTGGACATATTTACTCCTACTTAAGAACGTATAATTCCTAAATCGTGAATCTGTGGGCATATCCAACTCATTACAAATTGGCATTAGCTTCGGATTCAATCCCATCTAAGGTGGCTTACGCTAGCTACTACTCAAAGATTCGACCACTTTAAGAGCCTATCCTTAGATTTAATTCGTTCCCATTTCCCGTTGGTATCAGTTTTAGGGTCTTCCTTTTTGCCGAGGTCATTTTGGAGTACCGATAAATATCAAGACTCATATTTATCCCTTAACCTTTGGTGATTTTGACCGCTGCGTATCAACCTAGTTTCGCAACTTTGCTGCTCACGACAAATATAGAAGTTCACTTTCGTTACCCATGACTGAATGCTTGCGAAAATTTTCCATTTAGGTTACGGTATTTGTTCGCTTTTATACCCGCTTCAATGTCAGTAGTCGCTACCTGCTTAACATTGGGGTATATGCTGTCATCGAGGTACTTTCGAGAAGGGACTTGTCAAATCTTGATATTTATTTAACGTAGTTATATTAACTTTTGTTAAATTTTGTCATGATCTGATGTTTATTGACCATGTGATTCTGGTCGTGATTTGACTCACCCTTACGGGAAGTGAGTTGTCTCGGTATCGGGTTTTATCCCTTCCCTATTGACCTGTCTTTCAATATAAAGACAGGTGCTGAGGCCATTACACCTCAAACGAACCGCACGTCTTGATGCAGAGCTGCATAAATTACCTGTTGAGGATTTGGAGTTTTAGCAATCACTTCTACCCGAAATTTATCCATAAAATTTTTCTATATTCAATCAATCTTATAGTTTTATAGTTGATTGATATCCAAGAACAATTATTATTAAAGCATCCTCAGATTGACTATCTAAAAAGTGATAGATTTTTCTTATTTTTGACTTTTAACTTAAACAAATGATACTTTCCCACCGTTTTACAGAAGCTTTAATCTACGCCACTGAGTTACACGCTACCCAAATAGGAAAACTTACAGAACATCCAACATTAAGATGGGTATTTCAATATTTGCAAGGAATTCACTTATTCACAATAAATGGTCGAAAACAAGTAATAAATCTTACATCAGAACGAAGCTTTATTTGAGAAATTTTACCCTCTACTTGTCAAAAATATTATCATTTTCTTTGTGGGTTTAATACCCCACCGTCAACGGGGGTGTTCACGCATTACTTGGGGGAGCGAATCCCCATGTAATTTTCCTCCTGTCTCCTGTCTCCTGTCTCCTGTCTCCTGTCTCCTTCTTCAAGACTGATTTGAGTGGTGTGCGACCACACTACCTAATACTCAAAATTGATTGACGCGATCTACGCGAGTATTGTTGCTCCTGTGTTTTCTGGTGATTATAGCAACTTATTGTTCAGGAACAATACTTTAACCCTCGCTTTTTTATCTATACAAGAATAAGTAGACTGATAATTCTGATGACGATGCTTGTCTATTTATTGTACTACATTTTGTGTTTCAATATGTGGGTCACATTTCTCAGCTTTTAGGGGTAGTTAGTATTGCCCTTGAATATGGAATGAGGATGAGGCCATAGCAGCACTACTTCAGGATGCAATAGAAGATCAAGGTTGGCAACCTGATTTGGACAGAAATTAGACTACAGTTTGGAGAGAGTAACAGAAATAGTAGATGGTTGTACCGATACGGATACAACTCCGAAACCTCCTAGAGAGGAATGTAATGTTCTATATGAATAAGTTTTCAATATACATATTTAATATAAGTAGTGAATTTAATTATGTAATCTTGAGTTTACAAGAGAATTATGAAATTCTGATGAAGATCATCGGGCCTAAAGGCCATAATTTTTAAAGTTTTGGTAAAGTTCCTCGAAACTACTTGAAATTGCTGATGCTGATTGTTAGGATACTAAGTAATAGAAAAAACTTTGAAATTCATGCTTACTATAAGCAATTAACTGTTGAATTCACAACCTATACTTTTGTGAATTCAAGTATATCTAGCTTTTTGATTGATCTGCAAATAAAATTGCGTGATCAAATATAATTGCAAAAATTTATGAGGTGCTAAAAAGGTTTTAATTATGGTTGAATCATTTACTTTAACTAAAAATCACGGAATACAGTTATTTGGTGCAAAAAACAATGAAAATCTGGAAATAATCAATGATCAAACCAAAAACGATAATTCTCCTTTAGATATTTTATTTTTAATTCCTCATCCTTTTTATCAAGACCGAGGTTCACCTATTGCTGATAATTTAGTTTTAAAATTTTTATCACAACAAAACGATAAAATTGATGTAGTAACCTATCCACAAGGAAAAGATGTTGACTATAAAAATACTAATATATACCGTACAATCGACATCCCATTTGTCAAGAATGTACGTCCTGGATTTTCTTGGAAGAAAATTATTTATGACCTATTAATGTTCCTAGAAGTAGCTAGACTACTTTCCAAGAAACGTTATAGTTTAATTCATGCTGTAGAAGAATCAGTATTTATCGCATTACTACTGAAATTTTTGTTGAATATTCCTTACATCTATGATATGGATTCTTCTTTATCTCAGCAAATGATCGAAAAATATCCGTTTATTTCACCTTTTATTTATGTCTTAAAGTGGTTTGAGAAACACGCAGTCAAAAATGCAGAAGTTGTAGTTCCAGTATGTCAAGCTTTGGCTAATAATATCAATCAATATCAACCCAAAAAGGTTGTACTATTACCAGATATTTCTTTGTTAAATGAAAAAAAAGTTGCAACTAAGCATAACCTCAAAAAAGAGCTAAAAATTAGCAATACAATGCTAATGTATGTGGGTAATTTGGAACAATACCAAGGTATGGACTTACTGCTAGATAGTTTTGCTTTAGCACTAAAACAAACAAAAGAAGTTGATTTAGTGATAGTAGGAGGAGAGCAAGAAGATATTAAAAAATATCAAAATAAAGCTAAAAAGTTAGGAATTCAAGAAAAAGTATATTTTCTAGGAAAGAAACCTGCTAGTGAATTAGGAAATTATCTTGCTCAAGCTGACGTTTTAGTATCTCCTCGGATAAAAGGTAAGAATACACCAATGAAAATATATTCTTATCTTGATAGTGGTAAAGCTGTCTTAGCAACTAATTTACCAACTCATACTCAGGTATTAGATGACAAAACAGCAATGTTATCTCACTCTAATCCTCAAGCTTTTTCCAAAGGAATAATTTCTCTAATTAAAGACCCTGAATTAAGATTGAAATTAGGGGAAGCAGGTAAAATCATGGTTCAGAAAAAACATAGTTATGCTGCTTTTTGTGAAAAGTTAGGTAGTCTCTACAATCAAGTAAAAGAAACAATTAACTCTGACAAAAATCAGAATGGAGATTCTGAAAAAAAGCTTGTGCAATCAGGAGATTATCAAGTATCTTAAGGTTAGTAAAGTTATCTTCATCTACATCCTTAGATTTCAGATGTTATGGAAAGAAATTTAACGGAACTAACTAATCAAGTTTACGATGTACTGGTAATAGGTGGGGGAATATATGGAGCTACTCTAGCTAGGGAAGCAAGTCTGTGTGGCCTCTCTGTAGCCCTTGTAGAAAAAAATGATTTTGGTGCGGCAACTTCTGCTAATAGCTTAAAAACTATTCACGGAGGACTGCGATATCTACAAAATGCCGATTTTAAGCGGATGCGGGAGTCAATTCACGAACGCACCACTTTAATGAGAATAGCACCCCATCTTATTCATCCACTGCCAGTTTTGATCCCTACTTATGGACATGGGTTGAAGGGAAAAGAAGCTTTGTCTATAGCATTAGCAGTTAATGACTTGGTAAGTTGCGATCGCAATAGACTCCTAGACCAACAAAAACATATTCCTAACGGTCGTGTCATTTCTCAAAAGAAATGTTTGGAGTTACTTCCTGGTATTTCAACTCAAGGTTTAACTGGAGGAGCTATATTCTATGATGCTCAAGTCTATAATTCAGAAAGACTGAACATATCATTTTTACGCTCTGCTGACCAAAAAGGCGCAACTTTAGCAAACTATGTTGAAGTTAATGGGTTTATTCAAAATGATAATCGCATTACTGGCGTAACGGCAATAGACCGACTAACTGGAAATAAATTAGATATCCGTGGTCAAACATTTATCAATACCTCTGGAGCTTGGGTAAATAAAATTCTAGGTATGGTCAACCAACAAGAGCGATCGCCTTTTGGTTTGGCTAAAGCGATGAATTTAGTTACCACTCGTCCTCTATTTGAAAAATATGCAGTAGGTATTACCAGTAAAAATAGTTCTGCTGACTCAGATGGTATCGTTAACAAAGGTAGTCGCTTTCTATTTATTTCTCCTTGGCGTGGGCGGTCTATGATTGGTACAGAATATGCAGTTTATGCTCAAGACCCCGATGATTTTCAAATTACAGAAGAAGACATAAATGAATTTATTGCTGCTATTAACCAAGCATATCCAGGAGCAAAGTTAAAGCGAGAAGAAATTTCATTTGTACATGGGGGGATGCTACCAACAACTAATGTTAATCCTAAAACTGGCGAACCCGTCTTAGCCAAACATTATCAAATTTTAGATCATTCCGAAACTGGATTATTAGGTTTAATTTCAATAGTAGGAGTGAAATATACCACTGCCAGAGACGTAGCTGAAAAAGTAGTTAATTATCTATTCAAATCATTAGGGAAAAAATCTCCTAAGTCAGTTTCATCAGTTACACCTATATATGGTGGAGAAATAGAAAATTTTAACGCTTTTTTACAGAATGCTATTGTAGAAAACCAAGCAAAAGGTTTAACAGAATCAACTATTCGTCGCCTAGTTTATAACTATGGCTCTGCTTATCCAGAAGTTCTGAATTATTTGGATAATCCTGAGAGTGAACTGCAAGTTATTAAAGCTGAAATTTTCCATGCTATCCATCAAGAAATGGCTCATAAATTAAGTGATGTAATATTGCGCCGGACAGAATTAGGTAGTGCTGGATATCCAGGGGATGAAACTATTCTATTCTGTGCTGAAGTTATGAGCAAAGAGTTAGGTTGGATCCCGACAAAATTACAACAAGAAGTAGAGGAAATCCACAATATTTTTGGATTTACCCCAGTCAAAATTTCCGTCTAGATAAACTCCAGGAAATCTCTAATTTGGTTTTATCCAAGTCATTTCAGTTATCATTTATCAGTTAGCCTCCTAAGTGGTAACTATGTTTTTTCCTTTCCTTTCCTGTTAATGGATTTGTTTTTTTCATACCCTTCAAAGGGGAGGCTTGAGACCTTTTTTTGTCAGAAAATTGAAAGTAAAATTATCTGAAAAAAAACAAACTTTAAGCCATCAAAAATTGAGCTGATTATTTGATCCCCTTAGTTGTGAAATTATCGGGGAGATTTTTTAAGTTAATTAGTATAACTGTCCTGATACCAGCGCCAAAATTATTTTAATACTTTTCCTTTATATCAACAATTTTTAACTATGCCATCTCCAATAGCTCACTCAGTTTCTGGATATGTACTAGCTAAGTTTCTACCCCAGGAAAAATTGAAATATTATCCCTCTCGTTGGTGGAGCTGGGAAACTTTTTATCCTGTTTTTGTCGCTATTTTTGCTGACTTTGATTTTCTACCTCAGTTAATCACAGGCGAAAGATTTCATAGGGGTATTACTCACAGTTTTGTTTTTGCCATTGGTTTTAGTTTCATAGTTAGTTGGCTAATTAGTTATTGTCGGAAATCTTGCTTTAAACAACTATTTTTCTTGACTTTGGTTATCTATAGTTCTCATTTGCTTTTAGATTTTTTTTCTGCCACAAGTGGTTCTGGTTTACAATTTTTATGGCCTTTAACAGATACATATTTTAAGTCAGCAATACCTCTTTTTCGATCAGTTCATTACTCCAGAGGATTATTTGATGCCAGCCATTTTATATTTATTACTTGGGAATTGTCTTACTCAATATTAATTGTCGGTATATTATGGCTGTGGAAAAATTTTCGCTCTAGCAAATTTATTGAATAAATCAATGAATAGTCAAGTCAAAATAAATCAAAAAATTATTGCAGATGCTCATGTTCATATTCATAAATGTTTTGAACTTGACCAACTATTGAATGCATCTCTAGCAAATTTTCAGAAAATATCAAGAACGAAAACCGATACTGAAAACTCAGTTTTTTTGATATTTTTAACAGAAATGCTTGGTGATTTTGAATTTAGTAAAATATTAGAATATGCTCAAAATCATCAGCAAATTAATAACTGGAAATTAACTCCAACTCAAGAATCAATATCAATTTCTGCCACTAATAACGAGAATCAAAAAATTTTCATCATTGCTGGTCGGCAAATTGTAACCGCAGAAAAATTAGAAGTTTTAGCCTTAATTTCAGATAATGAATTTGTAGATGGTTTACCTGTAGAAACTACCATTAAAAATATAGTATCAAAAGATAGTATACCAGTATTACCTTGGGGAGTAGGAAAATGGGTAGGGAAGAGAGGTAATATTTTACAAAAGTTATTAAATTCAGATACCCTTTCTATGGTACATCTCGGTGACAATAGTGGTCGTCCTAATTTTTGGTCAAGACCATCTTATTTTCAACTAGCTGAAAAAAAGGGATGGAAAGTTTTGCCAGGAACAGACCCTCTACCCTTAAAATCTGAATATACCAAACCAGGAAGTTTTGGGTTTATAGTAGAAGGTAAATTTAATATAGTGGAACCAGGAAAAAGCATGAAGCAGATTTTATTAAACCCTACTACTTCAGTTCAACCCTATGGTTGCCTGGAAACACCATTTAGATTTATTCGTAACCAATTTGCGATTAGATATGGTGCTCATAATTAGCAAAATAGAAAGTTTTTAATCAAGGTAAAGAATGGAATATGAAATATGGTTACTACTAATTTTCCAGAAACAGCAGATATAGAAACATCTTCCGATGATTATGCTTCCCGTTTTGCGGGAAATATCGGTGCTTGGTTGCTGAAAATACAGGAAGAAGCGACTTTAAAGATGTTAGCTCCCCATCCCAATGCTAAAATACTAGATGTAGGGGGTGGTCATGGTCAATTAACAGAACCTTTAATTAACAAAAACTACCAACTTACAGTCCTAGGTAGTGCCGAGATTTGTCAGGCAAGAATTAAGAAATTTGTAGATGCTAATCTTTGCTCATTTCAAGTAGGGAATGTTTTAGACTTACCCTATCCAAATGATGCTTTTGATATAGTTATTAGTTATAGATTTCTAGCTCATGTAACTCAATGGCAGAATTTTTTAACAGAACTAACTAGAGTGGCTAAAAAAGCAGTGATAATAGATTATCCTACAGTGCGGAGTGTTAATTCCATTGCTCCCTATTTGTTTAAACTCAAGAAAGGTTTGGAAGGTAATACAAGACCATTTATCTGTTATCAAGAATCAGAAATTTTAGATTATTTCAAATCTCTAGGTTTAAAACAAACAGAACGCTATGCACAATTTTTTATGCCAATGGTAGTTCATCGCGCCTTAAAATCTCCGGGTATTTCTTCAGTATTAGAACAGTCAATTAGATTGACAGGATTAACCAGTTTATTTGGTTCTCCTGTAATTGCCAAATTCTCTAAAAATTAAACTTTAATTGATTTAGAAAAAGAAAAAAATATGGAGGAAGACTTTAAATATAAACTGCTACCCAACTCTCGCGCCTTAATAACTGGGGCAACAGGATTTACAGGTTCAGTGCTGGTAAATAAATTAGTTAAACAAGGGGTAGAAGTAGTAGCGATCGCTCGTCCAACTTCAAACTTAAAACCCTTTGCCGGAATGCCAATAAAATGGCTTCAAGGAGATGTTTTTGACCAAAATTTAATTGATGAAGCTGTGAAAGGAGTTAACTATATATTTCACATGGTGACTCCATTTCGGGAAGCAAAATCTGCTGATGTTGGTTATTATAACGTTCATGTTTTAAGCACTCAACTATTAGCAAAAGCAGCATTAAAAGAAGCAAATTTTAAACGTTTTGTTCACGTTTCTACTATAGGAATTCATGGTCATGTAGAAAATCCACCTGGTGATGAAAATTGTCCAATGAAACCAGGAGATATTTATCAAGAAACTAAATTAGATGGAGAAATTTGGATTAAAAAATTTGGGGAAAAAGAAGGATTACCAGTTACCGTAGTTAGACCAGCGGGAATATATGGTCCGGGAGAAAAAAGACTATTAAAAATTTTTAAATGGGTAGCTAAAGGCAGAGTCCCAGTCATTGGCAATGGTAATAACTTACTACATTTTATTCATGTTGACGATTTGACTAACTTTTTTATATTAGCTGCAACTCATCCCCAAGCAGTAGGAGAAGTTTTTATCTGTGGTAGTCCTGAAGCTATGACATTTAAAAATCTGGTAAATATTATCAGTGAATATTATGGGGTTTCGGCAAAATTTTTGCAGTTCCCCGCAGCTCCTGTATTTGCACTCGGAGACATTTTAGAATTTATTTGTCGGCCTTTAGGAATTGAACCACCTATATATAGAAGGAGGTTAGCATTTTATACAAAAGACCGCTCATTTAATACAATCAAAATGAGCAATTTATTAGGGTTTGTGCCTGCTCATTCAGATGCAGAAGGATTAAAAGAACAAGCTCAATGGTATTTAGATAATGGCTGGCTTTCACTTTCTAAATAAAATTCAATTAAATTAACTAGAGGATTAACAATGACAGTTCCTCAAGAAGTAAAAAAAATTGACAAAATTCCTTTAACAGAACAGCTTAATCAAAAAGAATCATCTTTATTAAAAACTTATCAAGCTAAAGTATTAGGAGATGATAATATTAGCTATTTAATTCAATATGAATTAGCAACATTATTACTGAGCAATATTTCTGGTGGATTAGGATATGTATTGAGGAAAAAAATTTACCCCGCCCTGTTTAAAAAAGTAGGAAAAGGAGCAATATTTGGCAAAGGAATTGTCTTACGTCATCCAGGAAAAATCACTATGGGACATGGGGTAGCAATAGATGATTATAGTTTACTTGATGCTAGTGGAGCTGGAGAAGAAGGTGTTAGTTTAGGAGATAATGTCATCGTTTCCAGAAATTGCGTAATTCAGGGAAAAACTGGAGCAGTTGTCATTGGAAAAAAAACAGATATTGGTTGTAATACTATTATATCTTCAGGTAATGGAATTTTTATTGGCTCTCATGTTTTAATTGCTGGCAACTGTTATATAGGTGGGGGTAGATATATATCAGATTGCTTGGATATTCCGATGATGGAACAAGGGGTTTATTCAAAAGGAGCTGTTATGATTAGTGATGATGTTTGGTTGGGAGCGGGGGCAATAGTTTTAGATGGGGTGAAAATTGGTAAAGGATGTATAGTGGGAGCAGGGGCGGTGGTAACTAAAGATTTACCAGATTATGCTATTGCTGTTGGTGTACCAGCCAAGATAACTCGGATGCGTAACGGGGGGGCTTAATTTTAAATATCAATTATTAACTTAAATAAATAGTCTAAATAATAAATATTGTGGATCTACATCTAACTAAACAGAAGGAAGAGACTCAACAACATTTACCAAAACCGATCCGGGTTATGCACATAATTGATAAATTAAGTGTATCTGGTTCAGTGATTCATGGAGTAACCAGAGTAATTGAAAGGTGGATACCTCATTTCGCTCCTGAGAAATTTCAGTTTTGTGTTTGCAGTCTTCGTTCTCCTGAAATATCAGGTGAAATATTTGAGAAACAGGGAACACCAATCTATTTTTTGAGTAAAGGAAAATTTGATCCAACGACTTTAACCAGTTTACTGAAACTTATCAAACAGGAAAAGCCTAATATTTTACATTTGCACGGTTATGGTGCAGCAAATTTTGGTCGTTTAGCAAGTTGGTTAACAGGAATTCCTAATATAGTACATGAACACGCTGTTTTTCCTAATCAACCTTTATATCAAACTATAGCTGATACACTTTTATCTCCTTTAACAACTAAGGCACTCGCAGTTTCCGAACCTGTGCGAGAATTTATGATTTCCCAGCGCAAAATTCAACCAAAAAAGCTAGAAACAGTAATTATTGGGTTGCCACTAGCTGAGTTTCAAGCACCTAAACCAGACCAAATAAAAGTAGTTCGTCAAGAGCTTGGCATTTTACCAGATGAACAAGTTATTACCACAGTGGGTCGCTTAGATACACAAAAAGGTCAAATTTATCTTCTCAAAGCTGCATCTTCTATCTTAAGAGACTTCCCGAAAACTCGCTTTTTAATAGTTGGTGATGGACCAGATATGTCAATGCTTCAGTCTTATGCTGAACAAGAAGGAATTAGTAAACAAGTAATTTTTACTGGGTTTCGTAAAGATGTCCCTGCTTTACTAACTTTATCAGATGTTATAGCTATGCCTTCACTTTGGGAAGGATTTCCTTTAACTCTCTTAGAAGCAATGAATTTGAAAAAGCCAGTAGTGGGAACTCCTGCTCCAGGAATTCCAGATGTGATTAGTGATTGGGAGACAGGATTTATCGTACCTTTCAAAAATAGTGAGATGTTAGCTGAAAAAATCATTGAGTTACTAAAAGATATGGAGTTAGCCCAAATGATGGGAGACAAAGCTTGGGAAGTTTGCCAAAATTATGATATATCGAATTCAGTACAGCGCCTAGGTACAATTTATGCGGATTTATTATAATGTTTCATTTTTAACCCAATTTTTATGTAATCCCAGTATTAATATTTAATCAATTATGATCTCTGTGTTATCCTATTGTGTAAAAGTAGGGAATTTGGTATCTATCCTTGGTTAAAATACTACGGGAATTTAGAGATAACTCAGAAACAATTATGGGGCATTCCTGACAAAAACAATTCTAAGATGATGACAGAAAAGATAATTTCGCGAACTCTAGAAACACCATTCTTGATCGTAGGTTGTCCACGCTCAGGTACAACTTTGCTTCAAATTATTATAGATGCGCATCCCAATATTATTATTCCTCCAGAAAGTCATATCTTTGAACGTTTTTCAGATATATTCAACTATTATGGAGACCTGCAAAAAGACTCTAATCTTTACCTTTTTGTCAAGGATATTCTACAGGATTAATGAATTATTTAAACTGATGTTACTCTCAAAAAGTTTTCTTGTCTTCTTCTAACTCTTCTTGTGGGTATCCCATTAAATTATGAAAGCTCTACTCTCTCGAATCGACTTCTCCTATATATACGCCTTTCTAGGTGAAGCAACTCTAGCTCTCACCTTCATTTTTTATATAATCCTAGCCAGAGTTCTAGGACCTCAAGAGTATGGGGTTTTTGCAGGAGCAGTTGCTCTAGCAGCAATTCTTTCCCTATTTATTCAATTTGGATTTCCTACCCTAATGACTCGTGAAGTAGCTGCAAATCCATTAGAAGCTCCTAAATCTACTATCAGATTTCTTTTACTCGAAGGATTGAATTCTTTACCCATTCTTTTAGTTCTGGTGCCTATTGCACAATTACTAGGTTTTGAGGGAAATGGTCTAATAGTTTGCTACTTAGCTGTCTTTTCTGAAGTCTGTCGTAGTGCTAAACAAACTCTGCGGGCTGTATTACGAGGTTTAGGAGACTTTCGTGGTGAGAGCATTTCTGTTGCTATAGAGCGATTTTTCGTAGTATTATTTGCAAGTGGGGTATTATTTTGGTCTGAGAACTTGGTATTGGTGTTAGCAACTGTAGTAGTATTCCGTACCCTCGACATCCTAGTACTACTTTATTACCTGAGCAAAAAAATATCTATTTGGTCTCCCATTAATTTTAGCAATCTCTGGGAAACCCTGAAGATGGCTTACCCTTTTGCCATATCTGGAGTTCTCTGGATTTTATACTATCAAATCGACTTAGTAATGCTTAAGGGGTTAACTACTCCAGAACAAACAGGATTTTACAGTGTTAGTTACCGAACAATAGAAATATTTTCTGCCTTACCTCGTGTAATCTTTTATGTCGGTTTCACCAGATTTACCAAATGCTTTACTACAAACCCTGATAATCTGCCAATAGAAACTTATAAATCAACCAAGCTTCTACTAACTATAGTTTTACCAACAATTGTTGTTGCTGGATTTTGTCAGACTATCATCATTGATATCATTTATGGGGAAGCTTTCTATCCTGCTATTAATTCTCTAGCAATCCTACTTCCCAGTCTAAGCATTAAAATGTTTGGCACTTTGGTAGAAACTTTTTTACAGACTACAAGAAGGGAAAAATCTTTACTAAAATTATTGCTAGTAACGGTAATCGTAAATATTGCTGCTAATGCAATTTTGATTCCTCATCTACAAGCAGTGGGTGCAGCGATCGCTACTTTATTAAGTGAAGTTGTCTTAGCGATTTCTGGTTTGGGTTTAATGGCTTACATGGGATATAAAATAGGTCGATATTTGTGTTTAATTGCAACAATTAGCTTATTACTTGCGGGGGTGCCATCTCTAATTTTGTATGGATTAAACCCTGGTATAGCCATAGGAATAATGACTATAAGTATAGTAGCTATTGTTTTTTTGATGGTTCCCAAGCAATTTTTCAGGTATAGTATAGATAGCATAAATACTAAAAAATAAATTATGAATACTTACTTGGTCAAAAGAAATTTCTTGAAAATTAGAGTTGATATATTCTTATTTTTTCTATTGTTTCTGAGTAGTGGATGCAGTCAATTATCAAGTTTGCCCTATTCTTCGATTAAACCTAAGATCATAGAATTAGATTTACCTGCTGAAGATGAAGGAATAGGTGGACTAATTACATCAGATGTGAATGATGATGGTCAGAAAGATTTAATCGTCACTAAACCTGGTCATCTTGTAGTTTATCAAGGAAATGGACAAAAACTTTGGGCAAAACAAATCGATATTCAAGTTACCAGAAAATCAGAGAAGGATGGACTACCTGGATTGCAAGGACCTGGAGTACAAGCAGGTGATATAGATGGAGATAGTAAAACAGAAGTATTATTTTTAACTAAAGATAACACTCTTCATATTGTTGAGGGTGAAAGTGGAAAAACCAAGAAAACTATCCCTCTGAAATCACCAGCAGGAACAGAAAGGTGGGAGCATCTAGTAATTACTAATTTTCGTGGGCAAGGCGATAGGGATTTATTACTGCAAACCACTAACTCAAAAGGATATCGCACGGGAGTCTTTTTAGCTGCTTATGCAATAGATGAATTGCTGAAAAAAGAAGACCCCCAACCTCTATGGACGAGAGATGATTTTGTAGCCAGTGCCCATAATGGGGCTCGAGTAGCAGACTTGAATGCAGATGGGAAAGATGAAGTTTTGGGTGGTACCCTGATTTCACCAGATGGAGAGATACTAATTCAAATTTCCTTGAAAGGTCATGTTGATGCCATATTTGTTGCTGATGTCCGGCCAGACATTCCTGGATTAGAGGTAGTAGCTTTGGAAGAGAGTGGTCGTAGTCGAAGTGGTGGTAATCGAGTTTTTCTATTTAACAGCGATCGCTTAATCTGGGAAACTCACTACAAAAATGAAGAACCTCAAAATGCTACTATTGGTAACTTTGAACCCAATCGACCAGGGCTAGAAATATGGTCTCGCAGTCGTTATCCAGAACATCAGAAACCTTTTATATTTGATGCTCAGGGTCAGCTCATTGCCAACTATGAAATGGACAATGTTGCGCCTAGAGGTTGGACAGTCAGAGGTGTAGAAGTCATATTTACCATAGATTGGACAGGAGAAGAGAAACAGTTAGCTGCTGCCAAAGAGCGCCATGAATCAGGAGATGTAGCAATTTTCGATCCTTTGACTGGGGAATTTGTCTACAGGTTTAAAGAAAAGGCTGATCGTCTTTATGTAGCGGATGTGTCTGGAGACTGGCGAGAGGAATTGATTGTTCTCAACGGAAATCAGTTGCACATTTACAGTAACCCCGAACCAAATCCAAATCCGAATCGCCCTAGATTATGGTCTCAAAATCATTACCGCCGTAGTAAAATGACCTGGAATTATTATAGCCCATAGGTTTTGACATCTTTGAATACGATACAGCAGATTTCAGACAAATGACGTACAAGGTGAATGGTGAAAATATTGCAGTGCGGGTATATTGCCTGCGATGGGTGTACCTCATAACGCGCGGAAACCGCTGTATATGAATTACCCAACCAGAAAAATTTTTTTTTGATTACTACTAATGAAAGAAATAAAACGATATTTTACTAAAGTAGATTTGCTGCAAAAATGGCTTCCAATTACTTTAATTCTATTATTAGCTACTGGATTATATCTCTATCAACTAGGTACAGAAAGTCTTTGGATAGATGAACTCATCAGTGTAGATCGAGCAAAAAGAGATATTTTAGATCTCTTGTGGAGAGGCCGTACTCATCTCATTCTCCTCAAAGGTTGGATGGTATTTGGCTATAGCGATAGTTGGCTGCGCGGGTTATGCGTTATTTGTACTATAGGTAGCGTTTTCTTAATTTATCAACTTGGTTGTCGTTTGGCAAGTAAACCTGTAGGTTTAATTTCTGCTCTACTTATGGCTGTGTCTCCTTTGTTTATTCATCATGCTCAAGAGGTGCGGATGTATGGGGTGAGCACTTTTTTTGGATTAGTTGGTACTCTGGCTTTAACTTTTGCTTTAGAATCTCCCAATAAGTTTTCTATCGCTTTTTGGGCGGTCGCTCGATACTTAGCTATTCGTTCTACACCACTAAATTTACTCTTATTACTACCAGACATAGTTTTATTTGGTTGGAAGTTTCGTAAGCAAAAGCGTGTATTATTGAGTTTTATTACTGGATTGATTGTTATTATTGTATTATGGTCTCCCCTTATAATTGATTTAGCTATTCGTTCGGCTCGATTTATGGGTGGATTCAGAGGAACAGTAGACCCAAGTGTAGAAAATGTAAAATCTAATTTAAAATCTGTCCCCACTATAATTAATGTACTACTACAACCTGGACGTTTTACTGCTTGGTCATTTGGCAGACCTAATTCAACGGTAATTTTCTGGTTTTATAATCTCTACTCCGTAATGGTAGCTAGTTTAATAGGTTTAGCCTTTTTTGAGAAACGAAATTCACATAAACTTGGTTGGGCAGCTGCCTGGGGATTTTTACCTTTAATTCCAATATTTTTAGTTTCTCAAATTTCCCGTTCTCTCTGGGTAGATCGTTACCTTCTGTTTACTGCCCCCTATCTTTTTATCCTTTTGGCAGCAGGGTTTATGGGAGTTTGGCGTCGGTGGCGAATCCCGGTAGTGGCGATCGCTCTGATATATTTTGTTGCTATTGGTGGGGGTTTGAAGCGTTACTATACAGTAAAGGATCGAGAAGATTGGCGGGGTTTTGTCCAACTTATTCAAACCAACGAGCAGTCTGGGGACGTAATTGTTTGGAAAGCTAATCAGTCACGTCCCAGAGCATTGAATCATTACTATAGGGGTTCTGCAACTATTGAGGTAAGAATAGACGAACCTGAAGATAATCCCCAAGCTGTAGAAAGTTGGCTGGAAAGTTTACCAAAAACTAGATCGCGCATCTGGTTAGCATATGCTAATCCATCACCAACGCTACTGTCTGGCATTGAAAAGAAGTTTAAAGCTGAAGAAGTTTACAAAATTAAGGTTAATGGCACATTAGAGCTTTTCTTGTTAACACCCCGTACTTCTGAGATATAGAATAAGCGATATCGAGTTGAGTTTTTTTATGGGCTATTTCTCTATTGAACGCTTGTTTTTGGGAAATAGTCATAGATTTTTTGATTTCATCAATATCAATATTAATTAGCGAAATAAAAAATTTAATCCGTGTTGATTTTGATACAAATTATGCTAAAGTTTATCAGACCTAAGCTATTATTCACTATATTTATTTCATTGCTGATTTTTCTCTACATTCCTAATTTAAAACGGCAGAAAGTTTCCGCTCAATTTATTTCATCACCTGAAGTTAATGCCTTAGATGATAGTTTAAATAATGTTAGTATTTCTTATTTTGTTCAATCAGTATTTAATTATAGTCAACAACTCTACGGCGAGCCAAGAATAGCAGTAAAAAAAGTAAATTTACGCTTACATACAAGTCCTTTAGCTTCACTTGATAATGCAAATCAAGGTGAGTTTACTATCTATTTAAGTCGTAAACCCTCTGAATATGCTTTTCACGGACAGTTAAGTCATGAAATTTTTCACTTATTAAATGCGCAATTACTTGATTGTTATGTAGAGGGTCTGGCTACTGTTTTTGCTGAGAAAGTGTTAACTCGTAAGGACTTAGATTGGAGTGGGTGGGAAACATATTTTCAACAAGATTCCGAACCTTTTTACAGCTTGACTTACTCTATGATAAAAGAAGTTAGTGAAACAGCAGGTTCAGCAAATATGAGTCGTTTGCTTGAGTTTGCTGTTGACAATAAGGCTAGTAAAAAGTGGATGCATATTGATATTGATGGATGGTTATCTTTAATGTCTAATTATGTAAAAATTGAAGTAGAAAAGGTGATTAATAAATATATTGTTCAAGTTAAACCAGTAGTTGGATCAAAGAATAATATGTATACTTGTTTAGCACCTACAAAAAATTGATGAATATGTTCGACAATTAATAATTAATAATTTTGTAAATATACCAGCGCTCATTACTATATAATAAAAGCATACACCAAATCAAAGTAAATATGCGAACCGCCTACCAGTACAAGCTATTACCCAACAAAGAACAAATAGCCACTATTCAATTGTGGTTGGAATTGTTGCGTCGGCAGTACAACTATAGGTTAGGAGAGCGGTTTTCGTGGTGGTCAGAAAATCGTTGTCCAGTTAACGCTTGCCCTT
>NZ_JAAHGU010000124.1:0-4498 GCF_010692685.1 Okeania sp. SIO2F5
TGAGGAGACTACCACCTCTGCTGTAGATGGGCAACCTGAAATAGTAAGTGGTGTCACTGAATCAAGAATCACAGATGGGTGAGAATCCCGCGCTGTAATTTTTAATTCAGCGCCGGGAGTATGTCAAAAAAAGGAAATTAAAAAATTATGCTTTTTTTTCTTTTTCCTTAGATTTCTAATAAAGAATTAGGGCGAAATTAGGAGATAAAATACGATTAACTGGGAAAAATGAAAAAACCATCAACTAAAAAATTCCAGTAAAAATTAAAGTTATTAAGTATTTGGAAAAAGTTAATGGCCTCAGATTTTCAGAAAACAGCAGTTGAGTCTATTGAGGCAGAAGTGACTAAGTTAGTCAAAAATTTGCCGACCCTAAAACATGAGAAATGGATTAAGCGATCGCTCTCCACCATTGTCAGTATGGCATCAGAGGAGCTAGACCGCCTAGATTGGAAGATATTAGCGGCTTCTCTACAGGATATGGAAAAAGGATTTGAGATATTTTATCCCTATCGCCATATTCGCAAAATTACGATATTTGGTTCTGCACGAACATCCCCAGAAGCTCCAGAATATCAAATGGCCGTAAACTTTGCCCGTCGCATTACTCGGCAAGGTTTTATGGTAATGACAGGTGGTGGGGGCGGAATAATGCAAGCTGGCAATGAAGGTGCTGGGGCAGAAAAATCTTTCGGCTTAAATATTCAGTTACCTTTTGAAAAAGAATCAAATCCTTTTATTGAAAGAGAACAAAAATTAATTAACTTTAAATACTTTTTTACTCGTAAGTTATTTTTCCTCAGAGAAAGTGATGCTTTAGCTTTATTTCCCGGTGGTTTTGGCACTTTAGATGAAGCATTTGAAAGTTTAACATTAACACAAACAGGTAAATATGGCCCGGCACCTCTAGTATTAATAGATTGTCCTGGTGGAAACTATTGGCATGACTGGAACGATTTTATTCATAAACAACTGCTTCGGCGTGGTTTGATTAGTCCAGAAGACCCTAGCTTATATACTATTACAGATGACTTGGAAGAAGCTTGTCAAGCGATCGCTAACTTTTACAGAATTTATCATTCGAGTCGTTATGTGGGAGAAAAGTTTGTGATTCGTCTGAATTCAGAACTTTCAGAAGGAGATGTGGATTATTTGAATCAAGAATATAGTGATATTTTGACTATAGGAAAAATTGAAAAAAGTAAAGTTTTACCAGAAGAGTTAGGAGATGAAACTGCTCATCTTCCTCGTTTAGTTATGTCCTTCAATCAGAAAGATACTGGTAGATTATATCAAATGATTGCTCAGATAAATAAGATGGGAGCAAATACACCAACTCATCCAGAACATAAGTAATATTATTTCTACATAAAGTCCTCGTCTCTAGTGCCGCTACTGGGAAGTTAAAAGTCATGCATTTAAAAGCGAGTGCTAATTGGCGAGGTTTCCTACGGGGCGCCTACTGTGCGGAAGTAATTCCGCACACAGCCCCTCCGGAATGTAAGACGCACATCTGACAGTCAATCATTTTTGATTTGTAATTGTTTTAGAATTTTGTAACTGGTCAGTTATTTCCGCCACCCTGCACTAGTCTAAAAACTTTACTGCTCATATAAAGTGGGCTAAAACTCTCTCTGTAAAGTCCAACGATATACACTTGTAGTGCAGCCAGTTCGAGACCAATCGATTTGCCCCTGAATACGAAGAGTTCTATTTTCACTGACTTTTACATCTACAATTACTTGATCGCCTTCGACAAAAAATTGTCCTTGAGGTTCGACTTGAATGGAGTCATATGTGTATTCACCTCCATTTTTTCTTAACCAATTAACTCTACTTCAGATCGAAAAATTCCATTACCGTTATGATAATAGGGTTATTTATCGTTGATGGGTAAAAACAATTGTTATTGTTTAGAAGTTTGAGTATTTTGCTGACGCTTTTTATCACAAGCAATACAAGCACCAACAGCCAATAATCCTAGAGTACTCAGTGGTTCAGGAACAGGTTGTGGATCGTCAGAAGATTCTACTGTGACATTATCAACTAGCAAAGCTGAGGTCTTATCAGTTCCATCTACGTCATAAACTCCGATACCCAAGATGTAGTCACCAGCAGCCAGAGTTCCTGAGTTAAATCTGGAAACCCCAGAACTCTGGAAAAAATTGGTTCCATCTAGGGTTCCAGGGGCAGGGAATCCCATAAATCCATTGGTGATGGGTAAGCTTTGAGCAAGCACCTCTATCCCTCGGCTTTCTTCGGGACTTGTAACGTTATATAGGGTAACGAAGGCAGTATCTCTAGGATCGCCTGGAAAAAGGGGCGCTCCATCGTTGGTCAGAAAACTCCAATCAAAACTAATTTCAAAATCAGTTGTCGAAGAGATGGATTGTTTGATTGCAGATCCTTCCTTAGAATCATGTGGAAAATTAAATGCTCCAGTAAAGTTTAGGGCATCGTTAGATAAACCCAGAAAGCTTTGTAGTAAGGCGGGATCAGAACGAGCATCAACAGCGGAATTTCCTGAGAAGTTATAGGCATCTAGGTTTCCAAGTATATCGTCAAATCTGAAGGTTGTTGCAGTGGTTAACAAAGCCTGGGAAGAACCATCTGTTGGGGCAAACCCTTGGAAAGTACGTTGAATACTGACATCTCCTGCGGTATCCCAACCATTCAAGCCGTTTTCAAAACTTCTATTAATCAGGGCTTGAGCTGGACTAACAGCTATACTTCCGAAACTTACTAAACTGAGGCTGCTAACAGTCAACCAGGAACAACGACTAAAAATGGACTTGGAACTAGAAAAAAGGTTAAACATGGTCATTGAATTAATTAAAAAAATTAGGGACAGATTTACAAAGGTTTCTATTTCACAGATGTGATTGCAGCCAAATACATCTTACCTTGGAACAGGACTTATGTTTTCTAGGATACTCACATTTACTTGCAAGATTATGTAGTTGGGAACAGTTGAGGATTAAAGTGCAAACTCCACCCTTAATGGTTACTCAACTGAAGCTAGTCATTCTCCTATTGCTAGGTTGCAACTGAACTAATCGCACTAGAGATATTAATACAGGTATCTACTTTTGCTGTAAGACAATTAATTTAATTATCCGCTTTTCATCTGGGTGAACTACACAGTCAAAACCACAAGCATTGTAGGGAATTCCATGGAACTTCCCTACTGTGGTCTACTTAAATTAAGAGGTCTGTGGTTGGGTTGAATGCGTTGCCGTTCGAGCTTGAAACTCCAGTCAGGAAGACCATATTTTCAGCAAATCCTGGACCAGCTGACCCATCAGGATCGACCTGGATTAAGGTTCCATATGGACCGTACTCTGTGGGTATCAAATAGCCTTGAGCAACAGGGTCTCCTCCATAAAAGTCAGTTCCATTCTGCAATAGGTCAGTGAATACCAGGCGATCGCTACCAGTCTGGAAGTCTTGGATATAATCTAATTGATCCCAAGTTGAGGTGTAGACAAAGTCGTCATTTCCACCACCTCCGGTAATCATATCCATGCCCTCAAAGCCAGTGATTATATCTCGTTCAGAGGTTCCTGTAATCATGTCCATGCCACTGGTACCGTTGATTATGTTAGGTTCAGGGTTAGGTTCTGGGATATCAAAGAATCCGGCATCTACTGTGTCATTCTCATCACCAGAAGAGAGAGTAATGACCTCACTCATTAACCCGTTGTCTGGGTCGGCATCGGAGTCTACATCGTCTCCACCTGCGTTGACTGGACTGACTCCTTCAAATCCATCTGGTTGCACGAACATGACTTTGTATTCACCAGGGGTCAGACCTGTGAATTCGTAAGCACCATTGCTATCTGTGGTCGTGGTGATTTCGTTACCGTCTTGGTCTTCTACAGGTGTGCCATCAGCATTTAGGAGTTTGACTACGGCGTCAGGAATTCCTGATTCTCCACTATCTTGGATGCCATTTTGATTTTCGTCGTTGAAAACGAAGTCTCCGATGCTTGCTTTATCGTAGAATCCAGCGTCGTTGGTGTCGTCGTTTTGACCAGGGTTGAGAGTGATGACCCCTGTCATTAAGTTGTTGTCTGGGTCGGCATCGGAGTCTACATCGTCTCCACCTGCGTTGACTGGACTGACTCCATCAAATCCTTCTGGTTGAACGAACATGACTTTGTATTCACCAGGGGTGAGACCTGTGAATTCGTAGGCACCATTGCTATCTGTGGTCGTGGTAATTTCGTTACCGTCTTGGTCTTCTACAGGTGTGCCATCAGCATTTAGGAGTTTGACTACGGTGTCAGGAATTCCTGATTCTCCACCATCTTGGATGCCGTTGGCGTTGAGGTCTTCAAATACGTAGTTGCCGATGGAACTTGTGGGAAGAGGAGTGGTGACGGTGGATGTATCCTCAGCGCTCGCTGGATTATCCTGGGCATCGGAAACATTTACTGTCAGAGTGTTAATTTCTGTCAGATTTTCTACATCATCAATTGTGCCTTCAAATGTGAAG